>JALYLC010000572.1 GCA_030774435.1 Actinomycetota bacterium | reverse complement strand
TCCCAGTCGAACACCTCGTTGCAGGTCTCGATCGCCCCTTCGGCCATGTGGCCCGCGCCGACGATCGCCAGCACTTTCGAGTCCTTGCGCGCGAGCCACTTCGCGGAGACCGCCGCGGAGGCGCCTGTGCGCATGACCGTGTGGTAGGAGCCGTCGCAGATCGCAAGCGGGAAGCCGGTCTCGGGGTGCGTATAGATCAGGATCGAGAAGACGGTCGGCAGGCCGAAGCGCTCACGATTCTGCTCGCGGATCGAGACCCACTTGCACGCCGCCGCCTCGGGCTCCTCGATGTACGAGGGCATCGCCTCCCACTCGCCCGGGTACTTGTCGAGGACGATGTGGCCCTTCGGCTCCATGAAGTAGCGGCCTTCGCCGTGCATGCGGTAGGCCTGCTCGACACACTGGACGTACTCCGCCGGCGAGACGAGCCCCATCATCTCCGTTCGCCCGAGGATCAGGGTCTTCCGGTTGCTCCAAGCCTCATCCACGAGCCAACTCTACGCGCCGGCGCTCGTCAGCACGGCGAGACCCGACTCGGTTAAACTCGGGCCCCATGCCGATCTACGAATATCGGTGCGCCTCCTGCAAGGAGCGCTTCGAGGAGCTCGTGTCGGCCTCGGCGCAATCTGCGCCGCCGTGCCCGAGTTGCGGCGCAACCGGCGCGAAGCGGCTGTTCTCGATGTTCGCCACCGAGTGGTTCCCGCCCAATGTCTCCTGGCACAACCTGCCGAGCAAGCACGGCATGGGTGGCGCGGAGGACCGTTCGAGCACTTCGATACCGAGGGCGACACCCAAAACGAAGGACTAGAGCCACGGCTTATGGTGTGCTCTAGCGGCGAGTGAGCGCCGCAAGCACGTCGCGGTCGGGTAGGACGTCGGCGTACTTGTGGCCCATGTCGAAGAGCGCGGAACGGTGCGGCGTGCGCGCCCGATCGGACACGGCCTCGACAGGCACCACGACGCGGTAGCCCAGCGACATGCCGTCGACAACCGTGGCGCGGACGCAGCCCGAGGTCGTGGTGCCGCAGACGATGAGACTGTCGATGCCGCGCGCGCAGAGGCGCTCATGCAGGTCGCTGCCGAAGAACGCCGACGGCTGCTGCTTCTCGAACACGACATCGCCCTCCTCGGGCGCGACGAGCGGATCGATCTGGCAGCCGTCCGTGCCGCGGGCGCAGGCCACGAGCCCGGGGCACTTGACGCCAAACGGGCCGGCGTCCGAGAGATCCGGCGCATAAGCGCAGTACGAGTAGGAGACTGGTGCGCCGAGAGCGCGCGCGGCGCTGCAGATGCGTGAGGTCGAACGCAGCGCGGCCTCGGGAAAGTCGCCTGCCAGGGCGCCCCTCGTGAAGGCCAGTTGGTAGTCGACGACGATCACCGCGGGGTGATCTCCGAAGCCGATCTGCGAGCCGATGCCCTGGCGCGCGTAGAGGTCGTGGTCGTCGGTCATCTCCGGAAGATATCGAGCGGACAGAGCGCCGACACCACCGGGTTGGGGATGTCGACGATCTCCGAGATGCGCAGGTCGACGGCGACCGAGCAGAGCACGTACGCCTGCTCGCGGGTGAGGCCGCGCTCGGCTCCGAGCCAGTCGATCATCGCCAGCACCGCGTTGCGCGCCGCGAGCGTCGTGTCCATGTCGGCATTCGAGCCGTCCGGGCGGATTGGCAACCCGGTCGTCACGAAGTGCCGCCGCCCGCCCTTCCAGGCCGGTTCGACCGACTCGAAGGCCGGGGCACGCGGGCGGTAGCCGAGCCGGGCCGCCGGAAGCACCTCGACGCGCAGCGCGACGCGCGCTTGGGTCTCGATCGCCGTGCCGCAGACCTCGCCTTCGCCCTGTGCGAAGTGAACGTCGCCGAGCGAGAGGAGCGCGCCAGGGACGTCGACCGGCAAGAAGAGGGTCGCGCCCGCACGCGCCTGGGGTACGTCGAGGTTGCCACCCGTCTCGCGCGGCGGGATCGTGCGCAGGGCCGTGGACGCATATGGCTCGACGGCCGGCACCGCGCCGCGCGCCGTGGGCGGCAGCGCCTCGCCGCCGCTCTCGGCGAGCGCGGCTTCCCGCAAGCGGAATTGCTCCATGCGCTCGTGCGAGGGCGCGACGCCGATCACGCCCACGAATGGATCGGCGGGGATGCGGATGCCCTCGAGCCGGCCCGAGGTCGCGCTGCCGTCGTGCAGCCCCCAGGTCACGAGATAGGGCTCCTCGAAGAGATCGCCGAGCAGGCCGAAGCCCGGGAACACCGCCGTCGAGCCGAAGCCGTCGGTCTCGATCGCAAGCAGCTCGACTCGCAGCACATCGCCCGGCTCGGCGCCACGGACCTCGATCGGCCCGGACAGCGGATGCCCCCGCTCCAGATCGAGCGTCGCGAGGTCGGCGTCGCGCGTGGCCGGCGTGATCTGCCCGTCGAGGCCGTCGCGGCAGTCGACGACGATCTCGTCGCCCGAGTCGACAGAGAGCGCCGGCGGCAGGTCGGGATGCCAGCGGTTGTGGCCCGTCTCGGGAGCGTCGACGAGTGCGCGCCGCACGGGCGGCTTCAGCTCATGCGACGCCATCGAGCATCCTTGCGATCTCGGCCGCGGTGCTGCGGCAGCGCTCCCGCTCCGACTCCTCGAAGCGCCGGGGCCCTTGCAGGTCATGGATCGACAGCAGCGCCACCAGGCGGCCGTCGCGATAGCACCCCGTGACGATCTGCGCGCGCATTCCGCCGTAGCGCTCGCGCATCTCGTGAAAGCCCGGATCGTCGGGGAACGCCGCTGCAGCGTCCTCCTGGACAACCTGCCCGCCTCGCTCGGCCAGCACGCGCGGCACGGGCTGCTTCGTCAGGTCGGTCGGGTCGTCGCGCAGGCTGCCGGCGCCTGGTGCGAGCGCCTCGTAGCGCACCGGGAAGTACGCGTCGGGCACGTCGACCCTGACGGTTGCACGCTGGACGCCGAGCTCGACGCGCAGTGCCTCGATCAGCTGCTCGATCGCCGCGCTCACTGCTGGGCTGCTCCCGTCGTCAGCGCGATCGCCGAGTAGTCCAGCGACCCGTAACCCTCGTCCTGCGCGCGCCGGTAGAGCGCGAGTGCGGCGGCGAGGGGCTCGGCCTCGACCCCATGGTCGGCGGCGAGCTGCTCGGCCAGCGCGAGGTCCTTCTCCATCAGATCGACTGTGAACATCGGGGCGAAGCCGTGCGCGGCCGGAGTCGCATCGTTGACGGGCGCCGGGAAGCGCATGCGCAGGACGCGCGAGTCGCCGGTCGAGCTCGACATCAGCTCGTACAGCACCTGCGGCTCGAGCCCTTCGCGCCGGGCCAGCGCCAGCGCCTGCGCGATGGCCGCCATGGTGACCCCCGCACACAGGTTGTTGCACAGCTTGGCCGCCTGTCCGAGACCGTGGTCGCCCACGTGGACGATGAGGGTGCCGAGCGCCTCGAACAGCGATCGCGCACGTTCGGCGGCCGCCTCCGAGCCGCCGACCATGATCGTCAGCGTCCCGGCCTCGGCGCCGGTCGTGCCGCCCGAGACGGGTGCGTCGAGCGCGTCGATGGCGTGCGCGGCGAGCGCAGCGGCGAGCTCGCGGGCAAGCGCCGGCGGCGCCGTGGACATGTCGATGCAGAGCGAGCCGGCCGCGAGTCCCTCGGCCAGACCGTCTGGTCCGAGGGTGGCCAGTCGCACCGCGTCGGGCGACGGCAGCATCGTGATCGCGGCGTCCGCCCCGCGCGCAGCCTCACGCGCGCTCGCGCAGCGCTCGACGCCGTCGACGGCAGCCTCGGGATCGAGATCGAAGCCGCGTACCTCGTGGCCGACCGCGACGAGCCGCGCCGTCATCGGACGCCCCATGCGGCCGAGCCCGACGAATGCGACCACGGCCACGTCGCCGCTCACCTGACCGGGACGAACGGGCCGGCCTTGTAGAGCTGGCCGGGGAGATCGCGCCCGAGCACGCCCGCGAGCCACTCCGACACCGAGATCAGCGCCGCGAGGTCGACGCCCGTCTCCACCCCGAGACCGTCGAGCAGGTAGACGAGATCCTCGGTCGCGATGTTGCCGGTCGCGCGGGGGGCGAACGGACAGCCGCCGAGGCCGCCGATGGACGCGTCGAAGAGCGTCGCACCCGACTCCACCCCGGCATCGGCGTTCGCGTACCCGGTGTTGCGCGTGTTGTGCAGGTGCAGTCCGATCGGAATGCCGCCGGCCGCTTTCAGGGCGGCCGGCACGAGCGACCGCACCTGCCGCGGAACGCCGACGCCGATCGTGTCTGCCAGCATGATCTCATCGGCACCGGCCGCGGCCATGCGCTCGACGTGCTCGAGCACGCGCGCCTCCGGCACTGGCCCCTCGAACGGGCAGCCGAAGGACGCGCCCAGGGTCACGCTCGCACGCACCCCGGCGTCGTGTGCCGCCGCGATCATGCCCTCATGGGCCGCCGACGCGTCGGCGAGCGTCGTGTTCTGGTTGCGCGCGCAGAACGTGTCCGAGAGCGGATAGGCGAGGTGGACCTCGTCGGCGCCCGCGGCGACGGCGCGCTCGACGCCCCGATCGTTGAGCGCCAGCGCCGCGTAGACGACGCCCCCGACGCGCCGCAGCGCGCCGAAGACTTCCTCGGCCCCGGCCATCTGCGGCACGAGCTTCGGATTGACGAAGCTCCCGCACTCGATGCGCGGCAGGCCGGTGGCCGCGAGCCGGTCGCACAATTCCGCGCGCTGCGACGGCTCGAGCGTGACGCTGTCGTTCTGCAGCCCGTCCCGTGGCCCGACGTCGCAGAGCGTGACGTGCATCAGACGGTGGCTGCCCGCTTCGCGGCCACGGACTGGAAGAACTCGATCACGACGGCGGCCGACAGCTCGGGCTCCTCCATCAGGTTGGTGTGACCGCTGCCTTCGATGACGTACAGCGTCGCATCGCGGATGTTGTCGGCGATCCAGCGGGCGCCGGCGCCGTCGGGGCCTGCGTCGATCGGAGTCAGGCAGTCCTCGCTCCCGGTCATGACGAGCGTCGGCGCCGTGACCTTGGCGGCATACGGGCGCAGGTCCATCGTCGCCATGGCGTCACAGGCTCCGGCGAAGACGGGCACGACGCAGTTGCGCTCGAGCACGCTCTGGATGACCTTGACCGTCTCGGGCCCGGCCGGGGTGTCGAGGAAGCGGCGCGAGAGGCACTTGGTCGCGATCTCGAGCGCGAGCGGCTCTCCGCCCATCCCGTAGGCCTGCGCGAGCCGCTTCCAGACTTCCCAGTGGGCGCGCGCCATGAAGTCGGACTTGGCCGAGGCGCAGTCCAGCACGAGACCGTCGACGCGCTCGGGGTAGCGGCCGGCGAAGGCGAGCGCGACCATGCCGCCCATCGATGTGCCGTGCACGTGCGCGCGCTCCACTCCGATCGCGTCGAACAGGCCCTTGATGTCGTCGGCCCAGAGCTCCATCGAGTACTCCTGCTCCGGCCGCTCGGAGAGCCCGTAGCCGCGCAGGTCGAACTCGATGACCTTGAAGTGCGGGGTCATCTTGTCCGTCACGAAGCCGAAGTTCTCGTGCGCGAATCCGGCTCCGCCGATCTGGAGCAGGTAGTCCTCGCCCTCGCCGTGCACCTCGTACCAGATGCGGGCCCCGTTGATCTGCGCGTCAGCCATTCGCCCATCTCCCATACGTCTGACCAAAGACTGCATGAGCCTACAAGCTCCCCGTGAGGGCGGCCAGCCCGTCAGCCGGAGGTGTCGATGCCCTCCGCCGCGAGCACCTTGCGTCGCTTCTCGAGCCCGAGCTCGAACAGCTTGTCATCCACGTCGCATCCCCATTTCTTCTCTGACCCGACGATTCACCATAGAGTCCTCCTCCCGACTCGAGTGGAAGGAGCCCGATGAGCGAGGAACGCGAGGTGCGGGAGGCGCTGGAGAGGATCTTCGCCGCCGACACGGGGATCTATGCGCAGAGCGGCTTCCAGCGCCGCGTCGGCTACGGCACGCGACCCGCGCTCGTGCATATCGATCTCGCGAACGCCTGGACCCGCCCGGGCAATGCGTTCACGTGCGGCGGCATGGACACGATCATCCCGGCCGTACAGCAACTCAACGAGGCGGGCCGCGCAAAGGGCATCCCGATCGTCTACACCACGACCGCCTACACCACCACGGGCCCCAACTCGGACATGGGCCTGTGGGTCAGGAAGATCCCGGTAGAGGTGCTCGAGATCGGCAGCGAGGCGGTCCAGATCGACAGCCGGATCGCACCACTGCCCGGCGAGCAGGTGATCGTCAAGAAGCGCGCGAGCGGCTTCCACGGCACGCACCTCTCGAGCTTCCTCAACGCCCACGGGGTCGACACGGTGATCCTCACGGGCGTGACGATGTGCGGCTGCGTGCGGCACTCCTGCGAGGACGCGATCGCGGAAGGCTTCCGGCCGATCGTCGTGCGCGAGGCGGTCGGCGACCGCGTGCCCGGCGTGACCGAGTGGAACCTGTTCGACGTCGACGCCAAGTTCGGCGACGTCGAGCCGCTCGAGAGCGTGCTCGGCTACCTGCGCGGCATCGAAGCGTTCACGAGCCGCGCGTAGGCATTCAGCGAACGCCGACGGCGACGATGGATGCGATCAGCGGTCCGGCGCCGTTGTCCTCGAGGCCTGCCACGGCGCGCTCGACGGCGTCCAGCTCGCCGTCGGACAGCGCAACCGCCGCCAGCGAGCGGAACTTCGCGCGCATCTCCGCGGAGCTCAGGCGGTTCTGCGGATCGCCCTTCGGGTAGTCGGTCTGCATGCGCAGCGTGCGCCCGTCGACCGTCGTGATCTCGACCTCGGCCGGCCACAGGCCCGGGAAGCGCTCGTCGAAGTCGGGCCGGGCCTCGGCGCTGACCTTCGACGCGACCGCTCGCACCTCCGGCGACGAGAGCGCGGGCTCGGCGTACTCGTCGAGCGTGGCCTTGCGCAGGACGATGGCGAGCCCGATCGCGTATGGCAGCGAGAACTGGGCGTCGACGTCGTTGGCCGGAGCGAGCTTGCGCTCCACGGGCTCGACAACGATCGGGATGGCCTGGCTGACGATGCCCACGCGCACGCGCGCGATGTCGGCAGGGCCGAGGTCGTGCTCGCTCGCGAGCGCGATGGCGAGGTCGATCGGCCCCTGGTTGTAGCGGCAGCAGGCGTAGGGCTTGACGCTCGTCTCGGCCAGCTCGAACGGCGCCCCGAGGCCGGTTGTGAGCAGGTCGGCGCGATCCGCGGATCCGTAGCCGCGCAGCAGTCCGTCGCGCCCTTCGAAGGCGAGCGCCGGGCCCGTGAACCCAGCCTGCGCGAGACGGGCCGCGAGGTAGCCGCTGTGCGACGCCCAGCCGGGATGGAGGCGCTTCGTCCAGGCGCCGTCCGAGAAGAACTCGAGCCGCCCCGCCGACTGGCTGGCCGCGATGCCGAACGCGTGCGCCAGCTCGCCGGCCGAGAGCCCGAGCAGCTTGGCCGTCACCGCGGCAGCCGCGAACGGCCCCACGATCGGGGTCGGGTGGAAGCCCTTGGCGTAGACCTGCTGCGGATCGAGCGCGCGGCCGATCCTGCAGGCCACCTCGTAGCCCGCGACGATCGCGGCCAGCAGGTCCTGTCCGCTCGAGCCCTGCAGCTCGCCGGTCGCCAGCGCCGCGGGAATCGTGACCACAGCGGGGTGCAGCGAGCTCGCGCTGTGTGTGTCGTCGAGCTCGATCGAATGGGCGTGGACGCCGTTCGCGAACACCGCCCACTCAGGTCGCAGCGGCCGTTTCGCAACGACGGCGGTCAGGACCGAGCCCTCGTCGGCGCCGATGGCCGCCAGCATGCGCCCGACTGCATCGGCGGTGTCGAGCGTGCCACCGCGAGCCGCACAGCCGAGGTGATCGAGCAGGAGCTCCTTGGCGTAGGCGACGGTCGCCGCGTCGACGTCGGCGTAGCGCAGGTCCGTGACCCACGCAGCGAGCGTCTGCGATGCACTCGGCGCACTCACGGCGTGATCACGATCTTCCCGAACTGCTGGCGCGCCTCCATCACTGCGAACGCCTCGACGGCATCGTCCAGGGAGTAGCTCGAGTGCAGCTGGGGCTTGAGCAACCCGAGACCCGCGAGGCGCAAGACCTCCTCGTACTCGGCCGAGGTGAACGTGAACGAGCCGATGATGCGCGTCTGGTTGCGAAAGAGCGGGATGATGTCCAGTTCGACGACCTCGCCGGAGTGCGCACCGCAGGTCACGAGCCGCCCGTCGCGCGTCAGGGAGTCGAGCCCGGCCTGGAAGAGCTTTCCGCCGACGTGCTCGTAGACGAGGTCGACGCCACGCTCATTCGTGATGCGCATGACCTCCGTGACGACATCGTGCGTCGCATGGTTGATCCCTTCGTGCATGCCGAGCTCGCGCGCCTTTGCGAGCTTCTCGTCGGTACTCGCGTTGCCGATCACGAATGCGCCGGCCAGGCGCGCGAGCTGGACTGCTGCCGCACCGATGCCCGAGCCGACGGAGTTGATCATCACGGTCTCGCCCAGTTTCAGCTCGCCGCGCGTGAAGAGCATGTGGTACGAGGTGGCGAAGGCGATCTGGAATGCCGCTGCGTCGACGTCGGTCATGCCGTCGGGCGTGCGTACGAGGTGACGCTCGGGGACGGCGGCGAACTCCGCGAAGCCGCCGGGCATCGAGAAGCCGATGAACGAGGAGGGCGAGAGGTTCTCGCGCCCGGTCCGCGACATGACGTGGCGATGGTCGGTGCCCATCAGGTACGGGGCGACGCGATCGCCTTCCTGCCATTCGTCCGAGACGCCCGGGCCGCGGCTGACGATCGTGCCTGCGAGCTCGAGGCCCAGGGTATGCGGGAGCGTGAGCGGGAACCGCGAGATGCCCTCTCGAAGGTCGACATCGAGGTGGTTGAGCGCACAGGCGCCGACCTTGACGACGACCTCGCCCGGCCCCGCGACCGGATCGGGCACGGATTCGACGACGAGCTTGTCGCGTCCGCCGAACTCATGGAACCGCAGCGCCTTCACATGGCCTCCCGGGACTTCCGCGGCAATAAGTCAGACGATTGTAGCCCGGCCTCGCCGGAAGATCGACAAGGCGCTCGCTCTCGGGGCCTCCGCGATCATGCTCGACGTCGAGGCCAAGCGCTCGCGAAAGGGTCATACTGCCCGAGGCATGAAGGTCGAACGGATCCGCAAGGCCTACGAGCAGGTCGCCGACCAGTTGCTGCGCATGATCAACAGCGGCGAGCTCAAGCCCGGTGATCGGCTACCGAGCGAGGCCGAGCTCGCAGCCGATTTCGGCGTCTCGCGCACCACGGTCCGCGAGGCGCTGCGGATCCTCGCGACGCGCAACCTGATTCAGACGCGCAAGGGCATGGCCGGAGGGCACTTCATCGTCGAGCCCACGGTCGGCAGCATCAGCGAGTTCCTGGTCGCGAACTACGGCCTCCTGACCGCCGCCAACACCGTCACGCTGGAGCACCTCCTGCAGGCACGCGAGATGATCGAGGGCCCCGCGGCCGCGATCGCCGCGCGCAACCGCGACGACGACGACCTCGAGCGGATCCGCACCACGTTCAGCGACGACATCGAAGCTGTCTCGGTCTCGGACGCGCTCGCCAAGTTCCGCAACTTCCACCTCTACCTGCTCGAGGCGACCAAGAATCACCTGCTCGTCGTCGCCGCGGTCCCGATCTTCACGGTGCTGCAGTCCAC
>JALYLC010000571.1 GCA_030774435.1 Actinomycetota bacterium | reverse complement strand
TCTGGCGCTGCACGGCCCTGCGGCCGTCGTCGAGCCGCTGGTCGGCCACGACAACCACATGCACGTCCGCATCTACCCCCCGCAGTGACGGGCAGGACACGGAGCGGACGTTTGTTAGGAGGGAATGACCTCCGAGGTCACGTTGTCGCCATGCTGGTGGGTGAAGAAGAGGCGCCAGCCGTGGCCGAGGCCCTTCGGGATCGCAGCGCCGAGCAGGCCGTCGGCCGTCGGGTCGCCGTTGGACTCGTGCATGCCCGTGATCTCGTTGTCGCCCTCGTTGTTGAAGCCGTTGCCGGAGGTGGCTCCGATGGCCGAGTCGATCGTGGCCGACGGGTCACGGCCCTCGGCGAGGATCTTGACCGGCTGATCGCCCTTGGAGTAGTCCGCCAGGGCGTCGAACATGAAGGCCGAGTCGAGCGCATTGATCGAGGTGTGGAAGCCGTCGCCCATGTCCTGCACGAAGATCACGTGGGTCTTGTCGAAGAACGTCACGTTGTCGAAGCCCGAGTGCGCCTTGTCCGACTGGTAGAAGAGCCGCAGCGTGCCCTTGTCGCTCTTCGGGTCCTGCGACAGCTCCTGAATCGCGCCGAAGCCGCCGTAGTCGGCGCCCGCCTCGCTCGCGAGCGTCGTGTCGCCCGTCTCGTCGAAGAAGAACTTCTTGAAGCCAGTGCCGGGCTTGAACTGGCCGTTCTCGGGCCGCTTGAAGGGCGTGCCGCCGGCCTTCTTGGCCGCCGCGTTCGCATCGAAGGCGGCCGTGCCGTCCTTCTTGGTGTCGTGGACCGTGACCCACAGCGTCTTGAAGACGTGGCCGTAGGTGTGCAGATCCTTGGTGTCGGCCGAGAGGATGTCGTCGTCGGCCTTGCCCGCGTTGAACACGATCGCGCCAGGGTGCTCGAGCGACTGGACCGACAGCACCTGGAGCTTGCCGCCCGCGTCCAGGTTCGTCGGGTCGTACGGCAGCAGCCGGTAGATGAAGCTGTTCGGCTGCTTGGCGTGCGTGTTGACCGTGCCCGCCACCCCGCCGCTGTCCTCGACGACGTAGACGTTGCCGTATTTGTCGTTCTGGATGCCCTCGAAGCCGCCCTGGCCCAACACGCCCCAGAGGTTCGAGACCTTGGACGGGTAGTCGAGCGTCGCCTCGACGACGCCGCCGATCGCCCCGCCCTCGGTCGTGAAGAGCAGGCGCTGGGCGAAGGGGTCCCAGGTCGAGCCGTCGATCACGGGCACCGGCGTCGTGCCGTCGGCCTCGGTCTCGGCCAGCTTCGTCACCCGGTGCGCCGCGTCGGCGTCGAGGTTGATGCGCGTGATGTACGAGCCGACGGACGTTCCGAGCTCGTGGCCCTGGTAGAGGAAGTGCGTGCCGTAGTCGTACTTCGGGTCGGCGCCGTGCTGCCCCTTGACGACGAGGTAGGTGTTCTTGTCGGGCTCGCTCTTGGTCGCCTCGACGTTGTGGCCCTTGGCCTGCACGTCACCGGGCGCCGGAATCATCGGCCCGTCGTTGTAGTACCCGTACCAGCTCGTGAGGGCCGACGGGTTCTCGAGTGCGGTCGAGCCCTGCGCCACCGTTGTCTCGCGCCACTGAGGCGAGATCTTGTCGGGCAGTGTGATGCCCGCTGTCTTGGTGTTGGCGGAGCCGGCGTCCGTGATCGCCGGTCCACTTGCGAACGTGGTGGCGCCGAGCACTGCGATCGCTCCAAGCGCCGCCACGATCCCTGCCACTCGTACCTTGTGTACGGACACGGACATTCCCTCCAGGGTTGGACGTGCGGGACCGGCCAGCGACTCGCTCCCGCTCGGTCGCTGTCACCGTAGGCATGGGCCCGCGAATCCCGGGAAATGGTTTGGTAAAGATCTGGTCATCAACTGGTAAACCACCCACGGCGGTACCCTGCGCCGGTGACAGTGCTTGCCGTCCACAGCTTTCTCGGCCAGGTGGCGCGCGCGCACTACGAGGCCGTGGCGCAGGTCGTCGCAGAGCGCACCGGCGTGTCGCTCGAGCCCCTGCGCGAGACACCGCTCGCGCAGCTGCCCGCGGTCGTCGCGGGACCGCCGGCCCTGCTCTTCGTGTGCGGGCTCCCGTATACGCGGATGCGAGATGCCGGTGCCCCCATCGAGCCGCTGGCCGCGCCAGTGCCGGAGGACGAGGACGGCTCCTTCTACCGCGCCGACCTGCTGGTGGCGCCGAGCGCGCGGGAGACCGCACCGGAGCAGTTGCGCGGAGCCCGGGTCGCCTTCAACGGCGACGATTCGCTCTCAGGCTGGGTCATGCCGCGCCACGCATTGCGCGAGCTCGGGATCGACCCCGACGGCTACGTTTGGGTGCGCACGGGCAGCCATCACAACTCCCTGCGCGCGCTCCTGCGTGGCGAGGTGGAGGCGGCACCGATCGACTCCACGGTGCTGGCGCTCGAGGCTCGGGCCGACCCTGCGCTGGCCGCGCTGCGCCGGATCGCGCGGCTCGGCCGTATGCCCAGTCCGCCGGTCGCCCTCGTCGCCGGCGACGAGGGCCTCGCCGAGGAGCTACGCACGGCACTCAGCGGCCTTGCCGACAGCGATGAGGGGCGCGCTGCGCTCGAGCTGGGAGCGATCCAGCGCTTCGAGGCCGTCGTCGACGCGGACTACGCGCCGGTGCGGGCCGCGGACGCGACGCGCTGAGGCTGCCAGGCGTCACGGCGCAGGCGCGCGACCATGCGCACGCCCTCGATCGCGATCGAGGCGCGCATCTTCGACTGGCCGGCCGTGCGGTCGCGGAACGTGAATGGCAGCTCGACGATGCGCAGCCCCGCGCGGTGGGCGCGCTGCGTCGTCTCGACCTGGAAGACATAGCCCTGGGAGCGCGTGGAGGCCACGTCGACGGCGATCAGCGCCGACGATCGCCACAGCTTCAGGCCGCCCGAGAGATCCGTGTAGGGCAGGCCCAGGGTGCGCGCCGAGAGCGCGCAACCGAGCCGGCTGGCGAGCCTGCGGTGCAGCGGCCAGCCGTCGCTGCCGCCGCCCGGTGCATAGCGCGAGCCGAGCACGAGGTCGGCTCCGCGCTCGAGCGCCTCGATCATGCGGGGCAGGATCGATGGCGGATGCGAGAGGTCGGCATCGAGCTGGGCGATCGCGACGTACCCGTTCTCGAGCCCCCAGGCGAAGCCGGCCCGGTAGGCGTTGCCGAGGCCGTCCTTGCCGGTGCGGTGCAGCACGTGCAGCCACGGCCGTGTGGCCGCCATGCGATCGGCAAGCGCGCCGGTGCCGTCGGGCGAGTCATCGTCGACGACGAGCACGTCGATGCCGGGCGCATCGTGTGCGAACGTCTCGATGAGCTTGTGCAGCGTCGCCGCTTCGTTGTAGGTCGGGACCACGGCGAGGGCTGGCGAGAAGGTGCTCACGAGCCCAGGATGCGCCTGCGACGGCTGCAGGGGGCCGGCGATCGACGAGCGGTCGATCGCGACCGTTGAACGGCAGGCCGGAGATATGTAAAACTGCGCAGCGAGGGGCCTGGCTGCGCACGCGCATGCGTGCGGTTGCCTGCTCGCTCGCCCACTCTCATGCTTCAGGAACTCGACAGCCGCCGCGAGGACACCGCCACCGTGCGGCTGCTCTGGGACGACCTCACCCAGATCGTCTGGCTGCACGTGCAGGAGGACGCCGGCGCCGAGCACGTCGTCGGCGTGCCCAAGCTGGAGGCGCGCGACGCCTTCCTGTGCCCGTCCCTCTACGTCGGCTTCGAGCGCGCGCTCGCGGCCGCCGGCAGCAGCGCGCCCGACCGCGCCTGACGGCGGCGCGGCATGATTGCCGCGTGAGCCTCGCAGTCGACCTCGTCATCCCGAACCTCGATGGCGAGGCCCTGCTCGGCGCCTGCCTGAAGGGCGTGGCGGCCCAAACGCTGGCACCGGCGCGCGTGATCGTGGTCGACAGCGGCTCGCTGGACGGCTCGCGCGCGATCGCCGAGGCGCACGGGGCCGAGTGGCATGCCCTGCCTGCCAACAACGGGTTCGCTGCCGCCGTCAACCACGGCATCGCGATCTCGGACAGTCCGTACATCGCACTGCTCAACAACGACGCGGTGCCCGAGCCCGGCTGGCTCGCGGCGCTGGTCGAGGCGCTCGAGCGCGACGACGCGCTTTCCTTCGCGGCCTCGCGCATGCTGTTCACGGGGGAGCGGGGTGTCAACGCCGCCGGCGACGCGTTCGACGTGCGTGGCCGCGGCGGCTACAACCGCGGCATCCGGGAGCCCGACGGGCCGCGCTTCGACGAGCCCCGCATCGTCTTCGGGGCCTGCGCGGGGGCGGCGCTCTACCGGCGCGCGCTGTTCCACGACATCGGGCTCTTCGACGAGCAGCTCTTCCTGTCCTGGGAGGACGTCGACCTCGACCTGCGCGCGGCGGTCGCGGGCCACCACTGCCTCTACGTGCCCGCGGCCGTCGTGCACCACGCGCAGGGCGCGTCGTCGGGCGAGTGGCGCGAGGCCCTCGAACGCCGCAACAAGGCGATCCTGGCGCTCAAGGGCC
>JALYLC010000570.1 GCA_030774435.1 Actinomycetota bacterium | reverse complement strand
TGCTTATCCCGAACGCCATCTGCATCCACGAAGGGGATGTCGGCGTGCTCTGGCGTCACATCGAGTGGCGCGACGGGTCGGGCGAGGTCCGCCGCTCCCGCCGCCTTGTGATCTCCTCCTTCTCGGCCATCGGCAACTACGACTACGGCTTCTTCTGGTACCTCTACCAGGACGGCACGATCGCCTTCGAGGTCAAGCTCACTGGCGTGCTCTCGACCGGCGCGGTCGCTCCCGGCGAGCGCCCGGCCCACGGCACGCTCGTCGCACCGGGGCTGAACGCGATGGTGCACCAGCACTTCTTCAACATGCGCCTCGACCTCGACATCGACGGGCAGGCCAACGCCGTTGAAGAGGTCTGGACGGAGTCGCTCCCGCCCGGGCCCGGCAACCCCCACGGCAACGCGTTCAGCCCGCGGCGACGGCGGTTCTCCACCGAACTGGAGGCCCAGCGCAGGGTCGACACGGCCTCGGCGCGCTGGTGGGAGATCGTCAACCCTCAGATTCGCCACCGGCTGGGCGAGCCGATCGGCTACCGCCTCCTGCCAGGTGAAACGACGGTGCCGTTCGCGCAGCCCGACGCTCCCGTGAGCAAGCGCGCCGGGTTCATTCGCGAGCACCTCTGGGTGACGCCTTACCGGCGCGACGAGCGCTACGCCGCGGGCGAGTACCCGAACCTTCACCCGGGTGGCGCCGGGCTGCCCGAGTGGACGAGCGCCGACCGGCCGATCGACGACACCGACGTCGTCGTCTGGTACACGTTCGGCCACCATCACGTCCCGCGCCCCGAGGACTGGCCGATCATGCCAGTCGCGAATATCGGCTTCTTGCTCAAGCCGGTCGGCTTCTTCGAGCGCAACCCCGCACTCGACGTGCCGCCTTCAAAGCCGCACTCCGATCACTGCTGAGAGCCGAGTGCGGCCGACGGACATGAAGTGCGGGCAGATCTCACGGCACTTCGGTTCGAAGCGCGCGAGACGGCTTCCAGCCCGGACCCGGAACACTCGCGCGTAGCACCTTCGTGTAGGACTCTTGCGGGTTGTCGAGTACCTCGGCCGTCACGCCACGCTCTACGATCCGCCCACGGAGCATGACCACGATCCGATTGGTCAACTGCCGCACGACAGCCAGGTCGTGACTGATCAACACGTACGAAATGCCGGTCGCATCGCGGATGTCGGCGAGCAGATTCAAGACCTGCGCCTGGATCGAGACGTCCAGCGCCGAGACCGACTCGTCCAGGATCAGCACCTGTGGCTCGGCAGCGAGTGCGCGGGCGATTGCCACGCGCTGGCGCTGGCCGCCTGACAACGACCTGGGCAGCGCGTGCAGTTGGCGATCGTCCAGTCCGACCATGTCGGCAAGTTCGGCTACCCGCTTGCCTCGATCCGGGTAGTCACGCGCGTGATGCAACTTCAGCACCTCGTCCAGGGCAGACGCCGCTGATTGGCGCGGATCGAGGCTGGAGTATGGATCCTGGAAGACGATCTGCACCGCACGTCCACGCTCTCGCCGACTGCGTGCCGAGCGTGAGGGTAGCGTGCGGTCGCTCCCAGAGACCGTGATGGTGCCGGAGGTGGGCCGTTCCAGACCGACGAGCATGCGCGCGACGGTGGTCTTGCCCGACCCCGATTCTCCTACGATCGCGAGCGACTCGCCCTGCTCGAGCGTGAAGGAGACGGTGTCGACGGCTACGAACTCGCCAAATTGCTTACACAGATCGGACACTGTCATGACTGGTTGCGTCATGGATTCCTTTCTGCAGAGATCCGCGGAGTTCTTCGACTCGCACGCAGCGCGCGCGATCTGCGCCGAATTCGCGCATGGAGGGCCGGGCTGCGCGACACCGCTCCTCGACGTAGCCACAGCGCGGCGCGAATGCACATCCGTCCGGCGCCTCGAACGCCGAAACCGGACGTCCTCGGATGGCAGCCAGCCGCGGTTCGGTGGCCCTGATGTTGGGTCGCGCCGCAGCGAGTGCCGCGGAATACGGATGAAGTGCGTTGTCATGTAGCGCTGAGGCGCTTTGTAATTCGACGATCTGGCCGGCATACATCACTGCCGTTCGGTCGCACACCGCTGCCGCGAGATCGAGATCATGGGTGATGAACAGCAGCGCAACGCCGAATTGCCGGCGGAGCGCATCGATGATGGCCATGACCTCGGCCTGGATCGTCACATCAAGGGCGGTGGTCGGCTCGTCCGCGAGGATCAGACGCGGGTTCGTCAGGAGCGCGGTGGCGATCATCACTCTCTGCAACATGCCGCCGGAGAGTTCGTGGGGGAATTGGCGCAGGCGGCGCTTGCTGTCGTCGATCCCGACCTCATCGAGCATCTCGGCGGCACGCCGACTCGCTTCGGCCCTGGGCATCGTCTCTCTGAGCGTCTCTGTCATGAAATCGCCGATGCGTCGTACCGGGTTGGTGTGCGCTCGGGGATCTTGGTACACCATCGAGACCTTGTGTCTGAACGAGCGCAGCCGTCCGCCGCGCAGGGCGTACACATCCCCGCCGTCGTAGGTGACACTCCCGTCGATCGCAGCGCCGCGCGGAAGCAGTCGGACGATCGCGCGGGCAGTCATCGATTTTCCCGACCCCGACTCGCCTACCAGCGCCAGTGCCTCGCCCGGGTCGATGCTGAAGCTGATCTCGTCAAGCACTGTCCGCATCTCACCCGACACGGGCAGGCGCACTGTCAATCCAGCCACTTCGAGCAGCGGTGTCATCTGCGGCACAGGTCAGTCATCGCGTCTCCCGGTGCGCTCTCTCATTGAGTCGCTCGCCGAGGAAGCTCACGGCAGCCACAACCACGACGATGCAGAGCGCGGCCGAGACAGCCTCCGTCTTGTAGCCCTCGATCACGCCGATCTTGCCGTCAGCGATCATGACGCCCCAGTCGGCCTGGGGCGCCTGCACACCGAGACCGAGGAACGAGATGGCGGCGAGGTCGACCATCGCCCAGCCGAAGAGAATCGTCGCTTGGGCGACGATCAGCGAGGAGATGTTCGGCAGTAGGTGCCGCAGACAGATCCGAACGGCAGAGAAACCCTGCACCGCGAGTGCCTCGACGTATGGCTGCGCGCGTTCGCGTAAGCCGGCGCCGCGCAACACGCGGGCCACGTACGGAAGGTAGGCGACCGACAACGCGCAGACTGCACTGGTCAGGCCGGCTCCGAACACCGCCGCAGCGACGACGGCGAGAAGAATCCCCGGGAATGCGAACAGCACGTCGAGGATCATCGAGAGGATCGCGTCGAACCAACCGCCGATCCATGCCGCGGCGACTGCGAGTAGTGAGCCCGTCACGACGGCGAGTGTGGCGACGAGCAGCGGCCCTAGCATGCTGGTTCGCGCGCCCACGAGCAGCCGACTGAAGAGGTCGCGGCCCTGGCCATCGAAGCCGAGGTAGTGGTTGCCGTGTGGCCCCGTGAACGCGAACGAGATGTCGAGACCGTTGGGGTCATACGGAGCGAGCGTCGGGCCGAACACCGCGACGAGGATGGCGACCAGGATGATCGTGGCGCACGCGTGGCCCAACACGCCCGTGCCGCGCAGCCCCGGCAGGCCACGACCTTGTCGAGCAGCCGGAACCGCCTTCGCCAATTCGGACGGGAGTGGAGCGATGACGCTCATCGTGCGCGGGTCCCGAGCTTGACGCGTGGATCGAGGACGGCGTAGAGGACATCGACGATCGCGTTGGTGACCACGAACACCGTCACGAGCACCATGCTGATCCCTTGCACGGTTGCGAAGTCGTTGTTCAGCGCGGCCGTGACGAGATATTCGCCGAGCCCGTTGAGGTTGAACGCCGTTTCGATCACCGCGGCGACTGCGATGAGGCTCGCGATCGTGAGGCCGGACACGGTGACGATCGGAATCGCGGCGTTTCTCAAGACATGCCGACGCACGACCAGAGGAAACGGGATGCCGCGTCCGATCGCCGTCTGAACGTGCTCGCGGCCCATTTCTTCGCGCACGGCGGCGCGCGTGACGCGTGCGACCAGCGCGAGCGAGGTCGCGGCCAACGCGATGGCCGGTAATGTCAGGTGGTCGATCGTGCCGACGAATCCGCTGCCGGTGCCAAGCGCGGGGAACCAGCCGAGCTGGACGGAGAACACGAGTAACAGCACGACGGCGGCGACGAACGACGGCATCGCGGCCGACAGGGTCGAGATCGCGATGACTCCCATGTCCACCAGTCCGGGCCGCAGTCCGCCAAGCAGGCCGAGGCCGATGCCGCCGATTGTAATGATCAACGCGGCGTAGAGCACCAGTTCCGCTG
>JALYLC010000569.1 GCA_030774435.1 Actinomycetota bacterium | reverse complement strand
CCTAGAGCGCGGCGTCCTCGATCTCGAGCTGTTCTCGGAGCGCGGTGCGCCCCGTCGGCGTGACGAGCAGCGCCCGGCCGTCGCCGATGCGCCTGACCCAGCCGTTGGCGTGGAAGCGGCTGCAGATCTGCGCCCCGGCGCCGCCGGCGAGGTGCGGGCGCCGCACGGTCCAGTCGAGGCAGACGCGCACGACCGGCCGCTTGCGATCGCGCAGGTCGCCGACGTCGATGCCGAGCGCGGTGAGCCAGCCGGCTCCGGTGTCGGTGAGGGAGAAGCCGCTGTCCTGGTCGAGCAGGCCCTTGCGGGCCATCGCGTCCGTGACCGCGACTCCCAATCGCCCGGCGAGGTGGTCGTAGCAGGTGCGCGCGCGGGCGAGCGCGTCGGCGGTCGCGACGGCCCGGAACGTGCGCGGCCGCTCCTGGCAGGGCGCGAGATGCGCCATCAGGTCCTCCAGCAACTCGGCCACGCCCGCGTCGGCGAGCTCGACGTAGCGGTGGCGCCCCTGCCGCCGCTCGACGAGGAGCCCGCCCGCGACGAGCCGGTCGAGGTGCTCGCTCGCGGTCGAGCGAGCGAGCGACACCCGCGTGGCTCGCGAGCTCGCCCGCCGTCCAGGCGCGGCCGTCGAAGAGGGCGAGGCAGAAAGCCGCGCGCGTGTCATCGGCGAGCAGTCCGGCCAGGCGCGCCAGCGCTTCGCTCTGGGTGGCGGAGGGCATGGCCGCATTGTGCATCGGCATCGGTTCGGCCGGGACCGAACCGTTGCGCACCTACGCTGGGCCGCGTGGAGATCTCGGGTCACGACGAGGTGTGCGCCGTGCTGGCCGATCCCGCCTTCGTGGTCCCGCCGGTAGCGGCGGTCGAATCGCCCGATCTGACCGCAGATCACGACGCAGATCTGCAATTCGGCTCGGGTTTGAGGCCGTGTCCAGGCCGCGCGCAGGCACTGGCGCTCGCGGCGGGGGTGCTCGAGGCCCTTCGCGACGGCCTGGGGAGATAGAGACAGCGTCGCCCGCACCGCCGATGCGCGCGCGCGACCGTCCCGCCTAGCCCGCGCGCACACGGGCGCGGATGGCCTCGCCAACCTCGGCGGTGCCGGCGCTGCCGCCGAGATCGCGCGTGCGCGGACCCTCGCGACAGACTTCCTCGAGCGCCGCCAGCAGGCGGGCAGACGCGGCTCCCTCGCCGAGCTCGTCGAGCATCAGCACTGTGCTCCAGACGGCGCCGCAGGGGTTTGCCACCCCCTGGCCGGCGATGTCGGGCGCCGACCCGTGCACCGGCTCGAACAGGCCCGGCACGTCGCCCCCCGGGCAGAGGTTGGCGCTGGCGGCCATGCCCATTCCGCCCTGCAGCGCCGCGCCCAGGTCGGTCAGGATGTCGCCGAAGAGGTTCGAGGCAACGACGACGTCGAGGCTGTCGGGCCGCAGCACCATGCGCGCCGCGAGCGCATCCACGAGCACGCGCTCGTAGCGAACGCCCGGGTGGCGTTCGGCCACGGCGGCGGCGACCTCGTCCCAGAGCACGTAGCCGTAGCGCGAGGCGTTGGACTTGGTTGCGCTCGTCACCAGCCCGCGTCGCTCGCCCGCGAGACGGAAGGCGTGCTCGACGACGCGCTCGACACCGGCGCGCGTGAACACGGCGGTCTCGATGCCGACCTCCGCGGGTTGGCCCTGGTGCACGCGGCCGCCGACGCCCGAGTACTCGCCCTCGGAGTTCTCGCGCACGAAGACCATGTCGATCTCGCTGGGCGAACGGCCGGCGAGCGCGCACGGCACGCCCTCGAGCAACCGCACCGGACGCACGTTTGCCCACAGGTCGAGGCGCTGGCGGATCGGCAGCAGCAGGCCCCAGAGCGTCACGTGGTCGGGAATGTCGGGGCGGCCGACGGCGCCGAGCACGACGGCGTCGAACGCCCGCAGCCGCTCGACGGCATCCGGCGGCATCATCACGCCGTGCTCGAGCCAGTGATCCGAGCCCCAGTCGAGCTCGCTCCACTCGACCTCGAGGCCCAGCTCGTCGACGCAGCGACGCGCCTCGCCGACGACCTCGGGACCCACGCCGTCGCCGGGCAGGAGCGCGATGCGATGCGTCATGGCAGGGACCCTAGCGAGGTCGGCCAGGAGCCGCGCACCCGCCAGGCGAGCATGCCTCCGGAGCTCCGCGGCCTGCCGAGTGCCGACGTGAAGACGCTCGCCCACGGCCCGGGCCGGCCCATGCGCAGGAGCACGACATCGACGTCGCGACCGCGGACGAGGGCGCGCACCTCGCGATCCGGGAAGGGCGGCAGCGGCAGGCCGTAGATCGCGCGCACGATGGAGTAACGCCACAGCTCCTCCGGCAGCGTCGCGGACACGTATCCACCCGTCATGCGGAAGCCGAAGCCGGACTCCTCCTGCCAGAGCATGGCCTGGCCGTCGTAGCTGAACGGGATGATCAGGGCGTTCTCGCCGGGACGGATCAGCGACCGCCAGCGATCGCCTTGGAACAGGACCGGCCGGTCGAGCCGCGTCACCCAGAGGCTTCCGTCCAGGCTCGGCAGCAGCGTGACCGCCACCAGCCCGAAGGCGAGCCAGCGCGCCCGACCGCCGTTCGCGAGGAACAGCGCCACGAGCACGGCCAGTGCCAGCCACACGAGCACGAACGCGCGCGCGGGCAGCGCGTGGCCCGCGAGCGGAAGGCCGTCGACGACCGCCCACGGCAGCTCCAGCCAGGTGCGGTGGCCGGCCACGACGAGGCGCGAGCCGAGCGCGCACACGGTCGCGAAGGCGATCATCGCCCCCAGGACCCCGGCGAGCGGCTGGTGGCGACGCTCCCAGAGCACGAACCCGGCGATGGCCGGGAGCACGGGCCCGAGGTAGCCGAGCTGCTCGGTGAGGTTGTTGCCGCCGAGTTGCGCACTCAGGTGGTGGAGCGACGACGGCCGCAGCTCGGTCACGCGCGTCGGGACGATCAGGTTGGCCAGGTCGAGCTCGAAGCCCCGGCCGCTGATTCCCAGCGGGTCGGGATGCGCCAGCGCAACCCACAGGTACGGGGCCGCGACGACGAGCGCGATGGCGTAGGCGAGCGCGCCCAGCAGGAGGCAGCGGAACAGCAGGGCGCGGTCGCGACCGCGTGTGAAGGCGAGACCCATGACGAGCGCGAAGGCGCCCCCGAGCGTCGCCCAGAACAGCGTCTCGAGGAAGGTTGCGAACACGCCGACGACGCAGAGGGCGAAGTACACGACGAAGCGGCGCTCCGAGAGCGTGCCGCGCAGGTACCGGGCGACCACCAGGCCGGCGAGCGGGAGCGTGAAGACGAGCGCGAGGTTGAGATGGTTGAGCGTCTCCGCCGTCTCGTAGGTGCCGAAGCCGAAGACGAGGCCGCCTGCCAGCGCGGCCGGCGTCCCGCTGCCGAGCTCGCGGCAGAGGAGGTAGGTGCACCAGGCGGCGAGCGCCGGTGCGGCGAGCGCGAGCGCGTCGTAGGTCGCCACGGGCCCGACCGCCGCGGTCAGCGGCCAGGCCAGGAGCGACGGTCCCGGGATGGAGCTCGTCCAGGCCAGGTTCCAGCCATCGGGCGCGTAGACGAGCTTCGTCAGGAGCGGGTGGATGCCGTGCTCGAGCGCATGCGGCCACCAGGCCAGCGACCAGGTGAAGCTCGCCTGGTCCGAGCCGTACGAGCCGACGACGCTCCCATCGCCCTCGCGCAGCACCCCGCGGCCGAACAGCGCCAGCGACAGCAGCGCGTAGCCCGCGAGCGCGGCGAGTGGGCCGCTGCGCGCCCTACGAGCTGGAGTCAGAACCGAAGAGGCGCTTCGCGCGATCGGCGACCACCGAGCCGAGCAGGGATCCGGCCGAGACGGCGTCGTCGGGCTCCGGCGGGGCGCCACCGCTGAGCAGCGCCTCCATGTTCTGCGCCATCTGGCCGATCATGCGGCGGGCGACGTCCTGCATGACTCCCCGCCCCATCTGCGCGACGCGGCCGGTCACGAGCATGTCGGCAGAGACGCGCACGTGCGAGCCGCCGCCCTCGCGCTCGGTCACCGACATGCTCAGCGTCGCCTGCGCCGTGCCCTGGCCCCGCTCCTCGGCGCCCTTCGCGAGCATCGTGGCGGTGCGCGCCTCGGGGTCGCTCTCGACGATCGCGATCGTGCCGCGATAGGTCATCTTGACCGGCCCGAGCTTGACCGTGACCTTGGCGTCGTAGGATCCGTCCTCTCGGCGGCCCGTGACCTGTGCGCCCGTGATGCAGGTGCCGACGCGCTCGGGGTCGAGCATCAGCGCGTACACCTCGGCCGGCGTCGCAGCGACGTCGAACTCGTTTTCGATAATCACCAGCTGCAGTCTAAGTCTAAG
>JALYLC010000568.1 GCA_030774435.1 Actinomycetota bacterium | reverse complement strand
CACCCGAGGTATGCAGGCATATTTCGGTGCCTGACCCCGATTTATGCACGCTCAGAGCGAGCCGACGTGGCCGATCGAGACGTACTTCACGTCGAGGTACTCGTCGATGCCCTGGGGGCCGCCCTCGCGGCCGTAGCCAGACTCCTTGATGCCGCCGAAGGGCGCGGCGGCAGAGGAGATGATGCCGTCGTTGGCGCCGACGATCCCGTACTCGAGGCGCTCGGCCACGCGCAGCAGGCGCGCGTAGTCCTTCGTGTGGAAGTAGGCGGCCAGGCCGTAGATCGTGTCGTTGGCCATGCGGATCGCGTCGTCCTCGGTGTCGAAGACGGTCACGCCGGCGACCGGGCCGAACGTCTCCTCGCGGTAGATGAGCATGTCCTCGGTCACGTTGTCGAGCACCGTGGGCTCGTAGAAGGATCCGCCGGCGTACGGGCCGTCGGTCAGGCGATGGCCGCCGACGACGAGCTCGGCGCCCTTGGCGATTGCGTCGTTGACGTGCTCCTCGGCCTTGGCGACGCCGCGGTCGTCGATGAGCGGGCCGATCACGACACCCTCCTCGCGCCCGTTGCCGACCTTCATGGCGGCTGCGCGGCGGGCGAGCTCCTTGACGAACTCGCCATGGATGCTGCGCTGCACGTAGATGCGGTTGGCGCAGACGCAGGTCTGGCCGGCGTTGCGGTATTTGGAGGCCATCGCGTCGTCGACCGCCTCCTGGATGTCGGCATCCTCGAAGACGACGAACGGCGCGTGCCCGCCGAGCTCGAGCGAGAGGCGCTTGACCTGATCGGCGGAGGCGCGGATGAGCTCCTTGCCGACCTCCGTGGAGCCGGTGAAGGAGATCTTGCGCACGCGCGGATCGCCGAACAGGGAGGCCGCAACGTCGCCCGTGCGGCGCGAGGTGATCACGTTGACGACGCCCGCAGGGACGCCGGCCTCCTCCATGCAGCGCACGACCTCGAGCGCGGTCAGCGGCGTCGCCGAGGCGGGCTTGACGATCATCGTGCAGCCGGCGGCGAGAGCCGGGCCCAGCTTGCGGGTCATCATCGCCGCCGGGAAGTTCCAGGGCGTGATGGCCGCGGTCACGCCGACCGGCTGGCGCAGTACGAGCACGCGCTTCTGCGGGTTCATGGGAGGCAGGGTCATGCCGTACACGCGCTCGGCCTCGCCCGCGAACCACTCCAGGAACGAGGCGGCGTAGACGACCTCGCCCCGCGCCTCGGCCAGCGGCTTGCCCTGCTCGTCGGTCATCACGCCGGCGATGTGGTCGGCCTCGGCCAGGATGCGGTCGGATGCGCGCCTCAGGATGCGACCGCGCTCGATCGCCGCCAGCGCCTTCCAGGGGCCGAGTGCCTGCTCGGCGGCATCGATCGCGCGGGTCACGTCCTCGGCGGTCGCGTTGACGGCGGTGCCGACGACCTCACCGGTCGCCGGGTTCGTGACGTCGAAGCGCCCGCCGTCGCTCTCGACCCATTCACCACCGATGGGCATGCTGTAGTCGTTCGCGGCAATGGTCGCCATCGTCTGTCTCCTTCGTTCGAGAAGTCTCAGAGGCAGTCTAGGACGTACTCACGGAATGAGCGTGTGTGGTCGGGGGGCTCGAAGCGAGCGGGAGTGGATCCCGGCTCGATGATCCGGTTGGAACCCTTTCGAGCGCCGGGATCCGCTCCCGCGAAGCCCCTGAGCTCGCTCACCACCCGCGACAGGGTGGACGCAACTTTTCCGAGCGAGCACGGGGTCGCCGCAGGTCTGGTTGTCGGGCGACCCTCTCCTCGACCAACAGAAACTGCGCCCGACAACCAGACCGGAGGACGATTCGAGACCTCCGAACGCCGCGCTCATTCCGTGAGTGCGTCCGAGTGCGCGCGCAGGAACGCCAGGGGCGCGCTCTTGACCCCCGAAAGCGTAGGGTGACTCAGGCACGCAAACAGCGATCCGGAAGGTGCGTCGTGCTCAAGGAATTCCGCGACTTTCTGATCAAGGGCAACCTCGTCGAGCTGGCCGTGGCGATCGTCATGGGCATCGCCTTCGGCGCGGTCGTCAAGTCGCTCGTCGACAACCTGATCACGCCGATCATCGGCGCGATCGGAGGCGTCAATTTCAAGGATAAGACGTTCACGATCCATCACAGCCACTTCCTCTACGGCCAGTTCATCAACGACGTCATCTACTTCGTGCTCGTCGCAGCCGCGGTGTTCTTCCTGATCGTCAAGCCGGTCAACATGATGATGGCGCGCATCCGGAAGCCGGAAGAGGTCGCGCCCGACGCGCCGACCGAGACAGCCCTCCTGATGGAGATCCGCGACCTGCTCGCCAAGCGCCCCGTGTGATCGCTCCCCGATGCTCTACGGTGAAAGGAGTCACCGGGGAGCAAGGGGAGCGGGCTCGGCCCGCGGCGGGAGTGGCTTGAGCGACGCGATCATCCAGGTCGAGCACGTCTCGAAGCGGTTCGGGCAGATGCTGGCCGTCGACGACGTCACGGTCGACGTCCCGCGGGGCCGCTGCTTCGCCTGGCTGGGGCCCAACGGCTGCGGCAAGACGACGCTGATCCGCATGATGCTCGGGCTGGCCCGCCCGACCGCCGGCCGCATCCGCCTGCGCGGCTGCGACTGCCGCACGACATCCGCAACGCGCTCTCGCGCGTCGGCGGGATCGTCGAGGAGCCGCGCTTCTACCCGTACCTGAGCGGTCGCCGCAATCTCGACATCTGGGCCGCGCACTACAGCGGAGAGGCGCGCTCGCGGATCCCGGCGGTGCTCGAGCGCGTCGCGCTGAGCGAGCGCGCGGGGGACAAGGTCAAGACCTACTCACTCGGCATGCGCCAGCGGCTCGGCGTGGCGCGGGCCTTGCTCAACGACCCGGAGCTGCTCGTGCTGGACGAGCCCACCAACGGGCTCGATCCGGCGGGCATGGTCGAGTTCCGCACCATGATCCGCGACCTCGTCGAGCAGGAGGAGCGGACGGTCTTCATCTCGTCGCACATCCTCGACGAGGTGCAGAAGATGGCCGACGACATCGCAATCGTGCAGGCGGGCCGATTGATCTCGTGGGGACCCGTGGACGAGCTCATCGCGGCGGGCCGCCACTCGGTGCTGCTGCGTACCGACGACGACGAGCGCGCACGCGGCGTGCTCTCGGGGATCGGGTTCGTGACGGGCGTCGGGGTCAACGACGAGTACAAAGCGCTCGATCTCGAGGTCGCGGACATCAGCGACGAGCGCCTGATCACGATCAACCGCACGCTGATCGAAGGCGGAGTCGGCGTGGCCGAGATCTGGCGCGAGAGCCAGAGCCTCGAAGAGCGCTTCCTCGACCTCACGGCCGACAGCAGGCCGGGCGACATGAGCCCGGTGCGGAAGGACAGCGATGCTGGCAGCTGAGCTGCGCCGCATCGTCGGACGCCGGGGCTCCTACTGGAGCGCCATCCTCGTCGGCCTGGCCACGGTCGTGATCGTGATCGTGATCGTGATCATCGTCCGGCTCACGCATGCCTTCCCGCGGCCGTGCTCACGATCGTCGGCGCCTATGCGTTCCGGCACAGCTCGTTCAACGACCCGAGCCTGAGCGCTGATCTCGGCGCGGTCTGGGCCTACGTCGCGAACCCGCTGGTCTTCGGCCTCGTGAGCGTCGGCGTGGGCTCGCTGCTGCACTCCAACGGCGCAGCCATCGGCGTGTCGCTCGGCTTCTCGCTGGGCGGCGCGATCCTCACCGGCCTGA
>JALYLC010000567.1 GCA_030774435.1 Actinomycetota bacterium | reverse complement strand
GCGCGCAGCCGAGGGCGCGCCGGTCGAGGAGCTCGGCGGCGAGCGCCTGCCCGTGAGCGACGTGCTGGCGGCCGAGGTGCTCGCAACCTCGCGGCCGGTGGCGCTCGACGACCTCGCGGCCGACGGCCGGCTCGCGCCCGACGACCCGGTGCTCAAGGCCGGCTTCGCGAGCTGGGCGGGCGCGCCGATCGCGAGCGCAGATGGCGGCGTCCAGGGCATGCTCGCGATCTTCGGCCGCCACCCCCGGCGCCTGCGCGACGACGAGGTGGAGGCCCTGGCGGCATTCGCGAACTCGGCCTCGGTCGCGCTCCGCAACGCGCTCCTCTACGAGGCGGTGGCAGATGAGAAGGATCGCGTGGCCGCGATCCTGGGGCGCGTCGCCGACGCGATCGTCGCCACCGACGCAGAGGGCCGCATCGTGCTCTGGAACGCGGCGGCCGAGCACATCACACAGATCCCCGAGCGCCGGGCCCTCAACCGCGTGCTGGGCGAGCTGCTCTCGAGCGAGCTCGGCGACGGCGACGGCTCGGCGCAGGCGCAACTCGCGGGCGCGGGCGCGATCGCGACCGAGGTGCGGCTGTCGCGCGCCGGGCAGGAGCTGTGGCTGTCGGTCACGGCGGCGGACATGAGCGGCGGGGACGGACGGCCCGGCCGCGTGCTGGCGATGCGCGACATCTCCGAGGTGCGGGCGCTGGAACAGCTCAAGAGCGACTTCGTGGCCACGGTGTCGCACGAGCTGAGGACGCCGCTGACCTCCATCTACGGCTTCGCCGAGACGCTGCTACGCGAGGATGCGAGCTTCGGCGAGGAGGACCGCGCGTCCTTCGTCCGCTACATCGCGAGCGAGAGCGAGCGGCTCAACCGGCTCGTGGAGTCGCTGCTCAGCGCAGCGCGGCTCGAGACCGGCGCAGTCGGGCTCCAGCTCTCTCCGGTCGACGTGGCGGCGATTGCGCGCGACGTCGCCTCCTGGGCCGGCGCCCGCTCCGAGCAGCACAAGCTCGCGCTCGTCCTGCCGCCGGGCGGAGCGCTCGCCGAGGCCGACGCCGATCGCGTGCGGCAGGTGCTGATCAACCTGATCGACAACGCCATCAAGTACTCGCCGGACGGCGGCACCGTGACCGTGCGCGTGCGCAAGCGCCGTCGCGTCGTCGAGATGCGCGTCTCGGACGAGGGCATCGGGATCTCGGAGCGGGACCAGCGCAACCTCTTCCAAAAGTTCTTCCGCGTCGACGCCGCGATGTCGCGCGGCATCCGCGGAATCGGGCTCGGGCTGTATCTCGTGCGCGGCTTCGTGACCGCCATGGGCGGCCGCATCTGGGTCGAGTCCGAGCACGGCAAGGGCTCCACGTTCGTGGTCGAGTTGCCGGCCAGCGAGGCGCCCGCCGCGGCCGGCCGGCAACGCGAGGTCGCCTGATGGCCGGGACGCGCATCCTCGTCGTCGACGACGAGCCGGCGATCCGCCTGCTCTGCCGGGTCAACCTCCAGGCCGACGGCTTCAGCGTCAAGGAGGCGCCCGACGGCGCGGCCGCCGTGGCACTGGCGCACGAGTGGCACCCCGACCTGATCCTGCTCGACGTGATGATGCCCGGCGAGGACGGCTTCGCCGTGGCCGAGCGCATTCGCGACGATCCCGAGCTTGCGGGCGTGCGCGTGATGTTCCTCACTGCCCGCGCCGACATCAGCGACAACGAGCGCGCGCGCGGCACGGGTGTCGTCGGTCACATCACCAAGCCGTTCAACCCCTCGTCGCTGAGCGACGAGGTGCGCACCGCGCTCGCGCGCTAAGCTTCTAAAGGCAGACGACAGCCAGCTCGACGGCCTGGCTGCCCTCGAGATCGAGGCGCTCGACGACGAGCCGCAGCAGCTCGGCTCGTGTGCTGCGCCGAAGCTCGGCCCTCGTGGTGGCGTGCGCAAGCAGCCGAGCGCGGTAGATCGTGATCCGGTGCGGCGTGGTGTCGCACGGCCACGATCGCTGCATCGGCTCGACCCGGATCACGGTGTCCCCCAGTCGCTCCAGCACCCAGCCCGGCAGCTCCTCGACGCACTCCGCCAGGAGGTCGTCCACGTCGCGTGCGGTCAGCGTGTCCATTCCCTGCTCCATACCCCGACGCTACACCGGTTGATCGCCAACCGGCCAGGGGTGAGCAGAGGTGGTGCCGGATGGTGTGGCTGAGCCAACCACCCGACGCGCTCGCCCGCACAGATCTCACGAGGTTCCGCCAGATCTCATGCGGTTCCGATCGGGGCGGGCCGATTCGAACGGCCGGCCACTGCGTCCCAAACGCAGTGCTCTACCAGGCTGAGCTACGCCCCGCTCGCCCGCAGTCTACGACGGGACTCAACCGGCAGCGCCCTGAAACAGCTGGTCGAGGGTCACCGGCTCGAGCCCGCGAGCGCGCAGGCCCTTGACGATCAACGGCAGCGCCTGCACGGTCTGCTCGCGGTCGCCGCCGGCGTCGTGCAGCGCGATGATCTGGCCGTCCCGAGCGGTCAGCGCCTGGCGCACGATCGCCGTCACGCCCGGCCGGCTCCAGTCGCGCGTGTCGACCGAGAACAGGACGCCGACCATGCCCTCCTCGGCGACGGCGCGCGCCGTCGTGCGGTTCCAGGCCCACATCGGCGGACGGAAGAAGCGGGGGCGCTGGCCGATCGTCGCCTGGAGCACGTCCTGGGTGCGGCGCACCTGCGCGCGCTGCTTGGCGAGACTGAGCTTCGTCAGGTTCGGATGCGACCAGGAGTGGTTGCCCACGACCATGCCCGCCGCGCGCAGAGCCCGCACGATGCCCGGGGACTGCGCGACGTTGTGGCCGATCACGAAGAACGTCGCGCGCACGTGCAGCGAGCGCAACTCGGCCAGCACCTGCGGCGTGTACGGCCCCGGCCCGTCGTCGAACGTGAGCGCGACGCGGCCCTTGCGGCGCGGCGGGACGATGCGCTCGACGGTACTGCCGCGCACCACGAACACCGGGCCGTCGCCGTGCATCGCGGTCAGCCGCGGGATGGTACGGGACGAGCGCGCCGCGAGCTCGGGCCGTGCACTCGCGCCCGTGACCCCGAGCCCGCCCGAGGCGCCGATCGGCCCGCTCTGCGACCCCCTGCCGCCGCTCCCGCCGGACAGGGCGGCGACCGCGATGCCGACGCCACCAGCGACCAGTAGCACCGCCACGGCTGCCAGCAGCCGCCGGCGCACGTATCTGCTCATCCGGCGCCGACGGGCGTCGAATGCGCTGCGGCCCGCCGCGACGGCGCCCTCTGGGACGCCAGCTCGAAGCCCGCGTAGATCATCACGAGGCCCGCGAGTTGCGCGCCCAGCACGATGCCGTAGGCATCGCCCACGCGAGTGAGCGTCCCGCTGCTCGCGACGACGAGCACGCCGGCGCCGACCAGCAGGTTGGCGACGGGGCGCTCACGGCGCCGCAGCGAGCGCACGATGCCGCCGAGCAGCGCGACCGTTCCGAGCGTGTTGAGCGCGATCGCGAAGAGGAAGGCGAGCCCCGTCAGCGCACTGTTGGGCGGCGGGCGCAACCCGCCTTCGGCCAGTCGCGCAGTGTCGACGTCGGCGCTCAGCACGGCGACCGCCGCAGTCACGGAGATGGCCAGCACCGCTCCGCTCGCGAACAGGGCGACGTCGCGGCGCGCGTGCAGCCAGGTCGCTCCCAGGCCGAGCAGGCCCACCGCGAGCACGCCGCCGGCCAGGTAGTAGATGCGAAACGTGACCGGCGACCAGCCGTAGGCGGCGCCGTAGGCCTCCGCCGCGGCCCCGGCCGCGAAGCACGCGAAGCCGAGCGCCCAGCAGGCGCGATGGGCGGCCGGCCGCGCCAGAGCGCCCCCGCCCAGGCGCGCTGCGAAGGCCGCCGCGATGAGTGCCGTCGCGACCGGGATGGAGGTCGCACCGAACGCGATTGCCAGGGGTACGGGCGACACCCCCGAGAGGATACGCCCCGGGTACCGCCCGCCCGGCTTGCTTCCCGTCCGCCGGTCGTCGTAGCGTGGTGCGTCGTGACCGCCCTCGACTATGCCTTCTTCGGGCCGAACGGCGCCCTCTACGGCATCGCCGGCGGGCCGCCCGACGCGCGCCGGGCCGTGCTCGTCGTCTCGCCGCCGGGCGTCGATGCAGTGCGCGCGAGGCGCGTGCTCTTCCGGCTGGTGCGCGCGCTGGCGGCCGCGGGCCTCGGCGCCCTGCTCGTCGATCCGCGCGGCAGCGGCGAGAGCGCGCTCGAGTTCGAGGAGACGTCGCTCCCGACGCACGTCGCCGACATCCGGGATGGGCTGCACGAGCTCGCGCGGCGCTTTCCCGAGGCGCATCAGCGGCTGATCGCCGTGCGCTACGGCGCGGTGCCGGCGCTCGTCGCCGTCCAGCCGCCGGCCGCCGATGCGCTGCTGCTGATCGACCCCTGCCTCGACGTGCGCGCGGCGCTGCGCCAGGACCTGCGCGGCGAGATCGCGAAGCGCATGCGGCGCGGGGCGCCGGCCGGCGAGGACGACGACCGTGACGCGCTCGTGGCACAGCTCGACGCCGGGCGGTCGGTCGTGCTCGACGGCGAGCGCTTCCCGCCGGTACTCTGGCGCGGGCTCAACGGCAGCCGGCCCGCGGCGCTGCTGGCCATCTGGGGCGACCGGGCCACCGTGCTGCGCAGCGGGCGCGAGACGTTCGTCCCGTTCCACCGGCAGCTGCCTCAGGCGCGCGTGACTGTCGAGGAACCGGCGTTCGAGGCGGCCGCGCTGGCCTGGGCGCGCGCGTGATCCGGCGCGCATTCGTCGTGCGCGCCGGTGACGGCGCCAAGATCGTGTGCACGGTCCACGAGCCGGGCGGTCGCGCGCGCTCCACGGTCGTGATCGCGCCCAACGGGCCGCTTCCGCGCGCGGGCCCGTTCCGCTCCATGACGAGGCTCGCCGATCACCTCTGCGAAGCAGGCCACCGCGTCGTGCGCGCCGATCTGCGCGGCTTCGGCGAGGCCGAGGCCGACGTGCCCGAGGCCACGATCCACGAGCACTACCGCAGCATCGAGCGCGGCCTGCACGTGGACGACCTGCTCTCGGTGGTCGAGTCGCTCGACGAGGACGCCGTCCCGCTCGTCCTGTTCGGCAGCTGCGGCGGCGCCGTGACCGCGGTGCGTGCCGCGGAGCGGGAGCCGCGCGTGCACGCCGCGGTCGCCTACGCGCTTCCCGTCGTGCTCACGGGCGGGCGCGGTGCCGAGCTCGCGGGTCGCCGCGGGCCGTCGCGCGCAGTCACGATGGCGCGGCTCGGGCTGGGCGAGGGCGTGCTGCGCAGCTCACGCGGGCGGCTCCTGCCGGGAGGGCTTGCGCCCTGGCTGAACGCTCCGTTGATCCGCGCCTTGCGCAGCCTCTCGGGGCAGCGCCCGGTGCTCCTGCTGTTCGGCGGCGAGGACGACGTCCAGGAACAGCTCGCTCGCTACCACCTCGATCGCCTGGAGGGCGTCGACGTCGACGAGTTGCCGGGCATCGGCCACCACTTCGACGACCCCGGCGACGTCGAGCGCGTCGCCGCGACGATGGACTCCTGGCTGAAGGCTCAGGAGTAGACGTCGACCCCGTGTGCCTCCTGGATGATGTTGCCGCCATCCACCACGAGCGTCTGGCCGGTCACGTAGCTGGCCTCCTCGCAGGCCAGGAAGGCGACCGCGGCGGCGACCTCGCGGGCCTGACCGGCGCGGCCCACCGGCGTGGATCTCCCCGCTGTCAGCTCACGCTCGGTCGATGATGCCGTGGCGATCCAGCCGGGCTGCACCGAATTGGCCGTGACGCCCGCGCGGGCGCAATCGTGCGCGAGGGAGCGCATCATCCCGTCCATCGCCGCCTTGGCCGTGGAATAGCCGGCCGCACCGGGCACCGTGACGTGCGGGCCGGTCACCGACGAGACCATCACGATGCGCCCGTAGCCCTGCTTCAGCATGCCCGGCAGCACCGCCTGCGTGACGTGGAAGGCCGTCAGCAGGTTGAGCTCGAGGTCGTTCCGGAACGTCTCCTCGGGCAGGTCGGCGAAGCTCGCATCGTCGAATTCCACGCCGGTCTGGGCGAGCCCGGCGTTGTTGACGAGCACGTCGAGCGGGCCGTGCGCGGCCTCCGCGGCGGCCACGAGACTGCGCGCCTGGCCGGGATCGGTGAGATCGGCGACGTGCGCGTGCACCGTCGCGCCCGCGGAACGGAGCTCACCGGCGCGAGCCTCGATCCGGTCGGTCGTCGACGTGATGGTGACCTTCGCCCCGAGTCTCGCCAGCAGCTCCGCGCACGCGATGCCGATGCCCGCCTCGCTGCCGCAACCGGTGATCAGAGCGGATCGGCCATCGAGGCGAAGGGGGCCCGTGGTGCTCACGGCCACCGATCATGCCGCATGCGCCGGTCGGATAGGTTCTCGCGCACTCGTAGCCACGGCGACGCGGAGTTTGAGCAGTGAACTGGGAGGTCTTCATCACCTGCGCGGTGACTGGCGCGGGTGACACGACGGGCAAGTCCGATCTCGTGCCGATCACGCCGGCCGCCATCGCCGATTCGGCGATCGAGGCGGCCAAGGCCGGCGCCGCGATCGCGCACATCCACGTGCGCGATCCCGAGACCGGACGCGGCTCCCGCGACCCGCGCCTGTACCGCGAGGTCGTGGAGCGGGTGCGCTCGGCCGACGTCGACGTCGTGCTCAACCTCACGGCCGGCATGGGCGGCGACCTGGTGCTGGGCGGAGACGAGACGCCGCTGCCGCTCGATCCCGCGGGCACCGACCTGGCCGGAGCCACCGAGCGGCTCGTGCACGTGCGCGAGCTGCTGCCCGAGCTCTGCACGCTCGACTGCGGCTCGATGAACTTCGCGGCGGGAGGGGACTACGTCATGACGAACACGCCCGCGATGCTGCGCGCGATGGCGCGGGGCGTGCAGGCGATCGGCGTGCGACCCGAGCTCGAGGTCTTCGACACCGGGCATCTCGTGATGGTCAAGGAGCTCATCGGCGACGGCCTCATCGACGACCCTGTCCTGATCCAGCTCTGCACGGGCATCCCCTACGGCGCGCCCAGCGACATCTCGACCCTGATGGCGATGGTCAACCGGCTGCCCTCGGGAGCGATCTTCTCGGCCTTCTCGATCGGCCGCATGCAACTGCCCTACATCGCCATGGCCGTGCTCGCGGGCGGCAACGTGCGCGTGGGGCTCGAGGACAACATCTACCTGTCGCGCGGCCGGCTGGCCGGCAACGGCGACCTGGTCGAGCGCGCCGTCCGCATCCTCGACGCCATGAACGTGCGCATCCTCACGCCGGCGGAGACACGGACCAAGCTCGGCCTCGTGCGGCGCTGAGGCGCATGTCCCGCAGGGCTGCTACGCCGAGACTTCCGAGCTGGTGAGATCCTCGATCGTCGCCGACCCGACATGGGTCTTGAGGTGGTAGGCAGCGCGCTGCGCCCCCTGCTTGGTGGCGTAGATGTCGCTCCAGAAGAGCAGCTCCTCGCTCCCGAGCATCCAGACGTGCACGCGATAACCGCCGGAGGCCCGGTCGATCGTGATGCGCATGTTCGGAGCGGGAGTCGCGGCCAGATCCATGGGTGGTGATACCCACTGTGGGCCAGTCCGAAGCGGGCGAAGGGAATCGAACCCTCATCGATGGCTTGGAAGGCCACCGCTCTACCATTGAGCTACGCCCGCGCACCGAGCGCCCGCTACGACGATAGCGGAGCACGCGCCGGGAGTACGAGGCGCCCGGCCCGGCGCCCCCAGAACGCCGGACCGGGCCTCGGACGGCAACCGTCAGGCCGCCGTGTCCCCTGCCGGCATGGCGCCGGGCAAGATCGGGAGAACCTTGCCGGTGGGCCGCAGCCCACCGGATACGCGGATCGGCATGTGCGCGACCGCGCCGCCGCGCAGGTGCACGATCAGCGTGGCGGTCAACGGGCGGAGGCCGCCGAGCGAGCCGTCGTCGATGTAGACGGCGTTGCGCACCAGGAGCACGCGCCGCGTGGTGCCGCGGGCTTGCAGGCTGACCGCCGTCACGCCGTCGATCGCAAGGCCATACACCCGGAACGTCTTCGGGCCGTAGTCCACCGTGAAGGCGACGGGGTTCGCAGGAGTGAGGTCGTCGGGCCGGATGCACCCCCCGGTGAACGCGCCGAAGCGGAAGCAGAAGCTTCCGCTGGGCGTCGTGTAGCCCGTCACGCGCCGGCCCGCGATGAGCCACGAGCGCCGGCTGGCCCGATCGCGCGGAAGTGCCCCGAGTGCATCCACGAGCTTGGTCGCAGGCGTGCCGTGCGCAATCAGCCGGTCGTCGCGGAGCGTCGAGAGCTGCTCGTCGACGCCGCCGAAGAACCCGTGCGTCGACGCCACCGACGCTGCCGCGGCCAGCACCAGCGGCGCCGCCACCGCCAGCACGACGATGGCCCGGCGACGCCGGGATCTGCGCCGCTGCGCCTGGCGCGCTGCCGCGCCGAGGAGCGTCCGCTCGAGTGCCGCGAGCCGTCCGGACTCGCTGCCCGTCACTCGACCGCCGCCTGGAACTGCTCGGTCAGCTTCCGCATGCCTCGCGAGGCCTGCTGCCGCGCGGCCGCCGGCGAGCAGCCGAGCTGCAGGGCGATCTCCTCGTACGTCGCCTCGTCCTCGATACGCAGCCGCAGCCGGCTCTGCTGGCTCGCCGGTAGCCCGTGCATGACATCTGGGAGCCGCACGCGGGAGGCCTCGGCGTCCACGCGCGCCACGACCGAGTCGTCGTCGTCCTGCAGCCTCGTCGCCTCGAGGATGCCCAGGCGGTGCCGGGCACGATCCTCGATGCGGCGCTCGCGAACGTACTGCAGCAACATCGAGTTGGCGATCGCGAAGATCCAGGCACGCCCCGAGCTCACAAGCGGCCCCCGAAAGCGGCCGAGCGACTGGAGCGCCCGGGCGAACGTCTCGGCCGTCAGATCGAGCGCGACGTCCGGGTCGCCGCAGTCGAAGAGCAGCGAGCGGTAGACGGCGCGCGCGTGCCGGCGATAGAAGACGCCGACCGCGCTCGCGTCCGTGCGCGCACGCCGCAGCAGTTCGCTGTCGTCGAGTCCTGGGGAGCCCATGCACCACAAGGATGCACAACTCCACGGGTGTGTGACAAACCCCGATCAGGGGGCGGCGAGGAGGTTCGCGAGCGAATCGACGTGGAATGGCGCCTCGCGCGTCGTGCCATCGCCCATGGTTGCGACGACTGCCCCCGCGATGCCGTCGGTGCCGCCCAGCGCGTCGTCGGAGAAGGAGAACGCGTTGTGGGCGAGGGCGGCAGGCCGTGCGGTGACGCCGACGGCCACGCTCACCGCGGTCACGCCGTCGAGGACCAGACCGTAGACGTGGAAGATCCCAGGCCCGTAGTCGGTGGTGAGCTCGATCGGCT
>JALYLC010000566.1 GCA_030774435.1 Actinomycetota bacterium | reverse complement strand
ATCGAGTCGAATCGCTTCTTGATCGTCCCGCTGCTTTCGTCAGCCGCGAGAATGCCCTTGCCCGTGTCGACGAGCGACCGGGCCGTGTCGTGCAGTTCACTGTTCACTGGCGACGCCCCCACGATTTCTCTAGGCCCCAGCCAGCTCGGGCGCGCTGGCGCGAGCTGCTGGTGGACAGGCACCGCCGCATTCAGCAAGACCTCGAGCGCGCGCGTCTCGGCCGCGGCGGCGAAGACATCGTAGACCTCTTCCGCATCTGAGAGGGGGAAGCGATGCGTCGCGAACACGGTGGGGTCGAGCCGGCCGTCGCTGCTCCCCTCCCGGTTCGCATCGGGAAAGCCGCAATTCGGATAGTGGCCGGCGCCGATGACGTTGGCCTCCCAGCCGAGCACACTCAGATCCAGTGGGAAAGTGCCGGGATGGGGAGGCCATGAGCGTTCAGACCCAAAAGGCAGTGCCGGTGCGAGCGCACCGCTTCGGAACCGGCCCCGAGTACACAATCGGCATCGAAGAGGAGCTCATGCTCCTCGATGCCGACGCTCTCGCGCTGGCGCCGCGCGTCGAGCCGGTCGTGACAGCAATCGGCGACGGTCGCGTCAAGCGGGAGCTGATGCAGTGTCAGATCGAGCTGGCGACGTCGCCGCAGCGGACTGTCGCAGCCGCGGAGGACGAGCTCCGCGACCTGCGCTCCCGCGTCATCCGCATCGGCGCCCAGCTCGGGGTGCGCCTCGCGGGCTCCGGCACTCACCCGTTCTCGCTCTCCGAGTCCCAGGCGTTCACGGTGTGCGATCGCTACCGCGAGCTTGCCGCCGCCCTGCGGTATCCGCTGCGCCGTGAAGCGTGCTTCGGGATGCATGTGCACGTCGCCGTCGGCAGCCCCGACAAGGCGATGCGGGTGACCGAGGCAATGCTCTGGGATCTGCCGCTCCTGCTCGCCCTCTCGACATCGAGCCCGTTCTGGCGCGGCGAGCCGACAGGCCTTCACTCGACGCGGACGGTCGTGTCCCAGTCGCTTCCGCGGAGCGGGCTGCCGCCGGTGTTCGGCTGCTACGAGGACTACGCGCGGGGTGTGGAGCGACTCGCGGACGCCGGAGCCATTCCCGACCACTCCTACCTCTGGTGGGACGTTAGGCCACACCCGCGTTTCGGCACGGTTAGGTCCGGATCCTGGATGCCCAGCCGCGTGCAGGCGACAGCGTCGCGCTCGCCGGGCTCGTGCAGGCGCTCGTGCGCCACTACGGTCGGCTCTACGACCGAGGAGAGCGGTTCGCGGATGCCGACCGCTTCGTCATCGGTGAAAACCGCTGGCTGGCCGCGCGGCACGGGCTGCACGCCCCGATGGTCGCTGTCGGCTCGGACACGAGCGTCCCGGCCCGGCGGCTGGTCGAGGAGCTGCTCGACCGTGTCGCCGACGATGCGGCTGCCATCGACGCGACCGATGCCCTCGACCGCGTCGCGGCGATCGTCCGAGAGGGCACGAGCGCCGACCGGCAACTGGCCTTGTGCCGCAGCGGCGCGTCCCTGAACGGGGTCGTCCAGTCGCTCGTCGACGAGACGCGCGGGTAGTGACCTCATTCGCGCCGGCTCCGAGGACTACGTCCCTGGCTGCAGGTAGGCGCCGAACCAGTCGACCGCGAGTTGCCCGACCTTTTCTATGGCTCCGGCCTCTTCGAACAGGTGCGTCGCGCCCGCGACGACAGCGATCTCGTGGCGGCATTGCAGCCGGGCGGCGGCCTGCTCGTTGAGAGCGACCACGGTGCGATCCAGGCCGCCGACGATCAGGAGGGTCGGTGCAGTCACCTGCGGGAGTCGCTCGGCTGCGAGGTCGGGGCGGCCACCGCGGGAGACCACCGCTCGCACGTCGCACCCGGCCTCGGCTGCGGCCCAGAGCGCCGCAGCGGCGCCTGTGGATGCGCCGAAGTAGCCGAGGCCGAGTCCTGCCGTCCGCTCGTGCTCGGCCACGAATCGCGTTGCAGCGACCAGGCGCCGGCCGAGCAGCGGGATGTCGAACACGTTGGCGCGGTCGCGGGCCTCTTGCTCGGTCAGCAGGTCGAATAGGAGGGTCGCGAGCCCCGCACGCTGGAGAGCCCGCGCGACTTGCAGGTTGCGGGGACTGAGACGACTCGAGCCGCTGCCGTGGGCGAAGACGACGAGTGCTCGCGGGGACGGTGGGATGCCGAGCACCCCCGCCAGCCGGACGGTCCCCTCGGAGATCGAGACCTCGCGATCGTCGCCAGTCTCCGGCCGTCCGGTGCGGTGCAGCAGCTCGACGACCTCCTCGTCGCTCGTCTGCTCGAAGTCGCCGTACGCCTGGCCGACTGCGCTGAAGTCGCTGGGAGACTCGCGGCAGACGACCTCGTCGACAACGCCGGCGAAGCGGTCGCGCACATCGGGCGGGCCGACGGGCACCGCAAGCACGATCCGCGCCGCCCCGCGGTTGCGCAAGATGCGCGCCGCCGCATGGGCGGTCGAGCCGGTGGCGATGCCGTCGTCCACGAGGACGACGGTGCGTCCCACGACCGGCAGCGGTGCGGCGACGCCGCGGAAGAGTCGCGAGCGGCGCACGAGCTCGGCGTGCTCCCGCGCCACGAACGCGTCCAGCCCGGCCCCGTCCAGCCCGCAGAGCTCGGCAAGGTCCCGGTCCACGAGCACCACGCCGTCCTCGCCGATCGCTCCGATCGCGAACTGGGGCTGGAAGGGCGCGCCGAGCTTGCGCACCACCACGACGTCGAGTGGCGCGCTGAATGCCTCGGCCACCTCGTAGGCAACCACGACGCCGCCACGCGGAAGGCCGACGACGAGCGGATGCTCGGGACGCAGATGCACGAGTGCATCCCCGAGCAGGTGACCGGCATGGTGGCGGTCGCGGAACGGTGGAACGGTGAACGGGCGGCGGAGTCTCATGACGTGCAGATCGGATACTGCAGTCCAGCCGCCGCGGCGGCATCGGGGGCGACACCTAGGCGCACTCCGCATGGCCGTGGGCGACGGACCGCGGAACACCGGCCGATCTGCGGGCTTTCCGCACCGCGCGCGCTTCCGCCCACGCGTGCGCGGCGATCGGATGCGACCGTGCTGCCATGGATCACGCGCTGGCGGCGACGATTGCCAAGCAGGGCCACCGGCGCGTCGCGCCCAACCTGGACCGGTACGCGGCCGTGGATCCCGACATGTTCTGAGCCGACGCGCGCGCCGAGCTCGCGGGTCTGCCCGTCGCCGTGACGCCGTTCTGCCTCGTCGGTGCCGAGGAGCTCCGCAAGGCAGTCGTGCGCAGATGGATGCGGGGCGCGGGCGCACGTACGGCGGGCACGTACTGATGCCGCCGGCGCCGAGCCTCAGTCGTCCGTCTTGCCGCGTCGCGCGGGGACACGGCCCTGCGGCTGGGTAGGAGCGGGGCGGCTGACGGCGGGCGGGATCTCCACAGTTGTGGGAGCGTCGCTCGAGACCGTGATCGTCCGGCCGTGGTGGCCGATCTCGAACTGGTCGCCGTCGAGCAGCATGTAGGTCGCGTGCGTCTTCGTCGCCTCCACGCACAGCCGGCAGCCGCGAACGAGGAGGCGGAAGGCGAGGCGCTCCAGCCGGGCGGGCAGGCGCGGCGCGAAGCTCAGCTTGCCGCCATGGTCGCGCAGGCCGCCGAAGCCCGCGACGGCGGCGATCAAGGCGCCGGCCAGCGAGGCGACGTGGAGGCCGTCGCCCGTGTTGCGCCCGAGGTCGTGCAGGTCGATCAGGGCGGCTTCGGCGAGGTAGTCGTAGGCGAGCTCGAGGTGCCCGACCTCGGCTGCGACAACCGCCTGTGTGGCGGCGGAGAGCGAGGAGTCTCGGACGGTGAGCGCCTCGTAGTAGGCGAAGTTCCTTGCCTTCTCCTCGTCGCTGAACGCGTCGCCGAAGATGTGCAGGGCGAGCACGAGGTCGGCTTGCTTGACCACCTGTTTGCGGTACAGGTCGAAGTAGGGGAAGTGGAGAAGTAGGGGGTATTGCTCGGGCGAGGTGTGCTCGAAGGCCCAGACCTGGTGGCTGGTAAAGCCCTCCGATTGCGGATGGACGCCGAGCGCGTCGTCCCACGGGATGACGATGACGCGTGCAGCGTCCCGCCACGCAGCCGCCTCCTCGAGATCGGCCCCGAGCGCGGCGGCGTGGCGGGGATGACGCGCGACCGCGTCGGCCGCCGCGCGCAGGTTTCGCTGCGCGAGCAGATTCGTGTAGATGTTGTTGTCTGCGATTGCGCTGTACTCGTCGGGGCCGGTGACACCGTCGATGCGGAAGCGACCCTGGGGGTCGTGATGGCCCAGAGAGCGCCAGAGCCGAGCCGTCTCCACGAGCAACTCGAGGCCGACCTCGCGCTCGAAGGCTCCGTCGCCGGTCGCGGACAGATAGCGAATCACAGCGTCGGCGATGTCGCCGCTGACGTGGAATGCCGCGGTGCCGGCGGGCCAGTAGCCCGAGCACTCGTCGCCGCGGATCGTCCGCCACGGAAAGACGGCGCCGGCGAGGCCCAGCTGACGAGCGCGCTCGCGCGCGAGGTCGAGCGTGGCGTGACGCCAGCGGAGTGCATCAGCCGCGGCGTTCGGGGCTGCGTACGTGAGCACCGGCAGGATGTATCGCTCGGTGTCCCAGAACGTGTGGCCGTCGTAGCCGGGGCCCGTCAGCCCCTTTGCGGGAATCGCACGCCCTTCGGCGCGGACACCTGCTTGCAGGTTATGGAAGAGCGCGAAGCGCATGGCTTGCTGCAGCTCGGTGTCGCCGTCGAGCTCGACATCGGCGCGATCCCAGAATGCGTCGAGATGGGTGCGCTGTCCTGTCACGAGGCCATCCCAGCCGGTGTGCCGCGCTTCAGCCAGCGCCGCCACGACCTCGTCGCGAAGCGCGGCATGCGAGCGCCGGCTCGACCACGCGTAGGCGAGGAACTTCACGAGCTTCAGGTGCTGCCCGGGTGCCAGATCGGCCGCGACCGTCACGCGTCCCAGATCGGCCCGGCTCTCCGCGGCCGTATCCGTCCCGGCGGGACCTTCGGCGAGGTGGTCCATCCCTGCCGCCATGCCGAGCTTGCTGCTGCTGGTTGAGTGGGTGAGGACCACGCGCAGGGCGTGGTCGAAGAACTCCTGGGAGACCAGGGGGGCCTCGAGCGCCGCGGCGGCGCGCGGGTCAGCCGAGCGTGGAGGCGCCGGCTCATTGGCCACGAGCTCGGACTGGACGACCACGCGCACCGGCCCTTCGAGCGCCTCGACCTCGTACATGATCGCTGCAGCGGAGCGCTGCACGAACGAGACGATGCGCGTCGTGCAGACGCGTACCGCCGTGCCGGCCGGCGACCGCCATTCCGCGCGGCGCCGGAGCACGCCGGCGCGCATGTCGAGCTCGCGCTCGTGCGCGATCAGCTCTCCGTAGCGAACGTCGAACGGCTCATCGTCGACCAGCAAGCGGATGAGCTTCCCATTCGTCACGTTCACGATCGTCTGGCCGGACTCCGGGTAGCCGTAGCCCGCCTCCGCGTAGGGAAGTGGCCTCAGCTCGTAGAAGGAGTTCAGGTACGTGCCTGGCAGCCCGAACGGTTCCCCTTCGTCCAGGTTTGCCCGCATCCCGATGTGGCCGTTCGAGAGCGCGAAAACCGACTCGGTCTGCGCGAGCACTGCCAGGTCGAGGGCAGTCTCGCGCACGGACCAGGGCTCGACTTCGAAATTGGGATGTGTGATCACGCCGGGCCCAGCAGATCTGCCAGGTCGGGAACGACGATATCGGCTCCGTGCGCGCGCAGCGCCTCCGCCTGACCGGCCCGGTCGACGCCGACGACGAAGCCGAACCCGCCCGCTCGTCCCGCGGCGACGCCTGCGAGCGCGTCCTCGAACACCGCCGCATCGGCCGGTTGCACACCGACGATGCGCGCTGCAGCCAGGAACATGTCCGGGGCCGGTTTCCCGCGTAGGTGGTCCCGGCGGGCGTCGACCCCGTCGACCCGCGCCTCGAACAGGTCGGCGATGCCGGCGGCCTCCAGCACCTCGCGGCAGTTGGCGCTCGCGGACACGACCGCGCACCGGAGTCCCGCGTCGAGAGCCGCGTGCACGAACCGGACGGAGCTTTCGTATGCCTGTACTCCCCGGCGGCGCATCAGTGCGAGGACGAGCTCGTTCTTGCGGTTTCCGAGGCCGCCGATCGTCTCGGCGCCGGCCGGATCGTCCGGTGACCCCACGGCGAGCACGATGCCACGTGACGCCAGGAACGACCTGACACCGTCGAAGCGTTCCCGCCCGTCGATGTACTCGTCGTAATCCCGCACGGCATCAAACTGCATGAACGTCGTCCCCTCGCGCGTCGCCCGCTGTCGGAGGAATGCGTCGAGCATCTGCTTCCAGGCCTCGGCGTGGAACGACGCGGTGCTCGTGAGCACGCCGTCGAGGTCGAACAGGCACGCCCGGATCGCACTCGGCAGCTGCAGGGCCAGCGGGCTCATGCTCCTAGGTGGACTCTAATCGCCTCGACCCCGGGTAGCTGACGCCTGCGAGTGACGGAAGGCCTAGCCGAGTTGGCGCGCCGGCGAGCCCGCAGCAGGGCGGCGGAGATAGACGAACCAGTAGACGGCGCCGACCATGAATGCGCCGCCGATGATGTTGGGGTGAGCTGGGTGTGGATGTCGTGATCGAGTCGAGCGGTCGCTTCCGTGCGCGCGACGATGCCGCCAAGCATCTGCATGCGGGTACTCGCAAGGTCGTCATCTCGGCGCCCGCCAAGCAGCGGGACGTGACCGTCGCGCTCGGCGTCAACTTCGACGACGTCTACGACTGCGAGACGCACCGCATCATCTCGAACGCCTCCTGCACCACGAACCGCCTCGCGCCCGTCGCGAAGGTACTGCACGAGGCGCTGGGTATCCGGCATGGCCTGATGACCACGGTGCAACACCGGCGATCAGCAGCGCCTCGACGGGCCGCACAAGGACTACCACCGCGCGCGCGGCTGCCTGAATCT
>JALYLC010000565.1 GCA_030774435.1 Actinomycetota bacterium | reverse complement strand
GCCTGTTCGCGCGCGATGCCTCGCTCTGGACGAGCTCGGGCGAAGATGCCTGGCTGGGCTGGCTCGACGCCGTCGACGAAGCCCGCGACGGGTTGGCCGAGCTGAAGTCCTGGGCCGGCCCGCTGGGGCAACGCTTCGAGCGCGTGGTGCTCTGCGGCATGGGCGGATCCAGCCTCGCACCGCTCGTGATCGGCGAGCTCTACGGCTCCGACCGGCTGCACATCCTGGATTCGACCGACCCCGACGCGGTGCGCGCGGTGCCGGTCGAGGGCTCGCTCTTCGCAATCGCCTCGAAATCGGGCTCGACGATGGAGCCCAACTGCTTCGCGGATGCGTTCTGGGCCAAGACCGACGGCGACGGCTCGCGCTTCGTCGCGATCACCGACCCTGGCTCGGCGCTCGAGGAGCGCGCACGCAAGGGCGGCTGGGTGCACATCGCCCACGGGCGGCCCGATGTCGGCGGCCGCTATTCCGCGCTGACCGCGTTCGGCCTCGTGCCGGCCGCGCTCGCGGGCATCGACATCGGCCTGATGCTCGAGCGCGCCTCCGACACGCTCGCGAGATGCCACGACGAGCTCGGCGTCAATCCCGGCCGGACGCTCGCCCAGGTCATCGGCAACGCGCACGCCAACGGCCGCGACAAGCTGACGTTCGTGATGCCGCCGGCGCTCGCGGGCGTCGGACTGTGGCTCGAGCAGCTGATCGCCGAGTCCACCGGCAAGCAGGGCACCGGCGTGCTGCCCGTCGCCGGGGAGCCCCTCGGCGAGCCGGGCGCCTACGGGGACGACCGGCTGTTCATCCACCTCCGCCAGATCACCGGCCACGACCAGCAAGATGCCGCCCTCGACGACCTGCGCGCGGCCGGCCACCCGGTGTTCACGCTGCAACTCGTCGGCGGCCCGGCCGACATCGGGGCCCTGTTCGTCGAATGGGAGGTCGCGACGGCGCTCGTCGGCGCGCGGCTGCACATCAACCCCTTCGACCAGCCGAACGTGCAGGAGGCCAAGGACCGCACGGTTGCGATCCTGGACGGCTTCGCGCGCGACGGGAAGCTGCCGGTGGAGGAGCCAGGGTCGCTGAGCGACGTGCTCGGGCACGCCGAGCGCGGCCACTCCTACGTCTGCCTGCAGGCGTTCGTCGCCCCTACGCCGGAGCGCCAGGCGCTGCTCAACCGCCTCCAGGGCCGCCTGCGCGACGCGCTCGGCTGCGCCGTGACGGCGGGCTTCGGCCCGCGCTACCTCCACTCCACGGGCCAGTTCCACAAGGGCGGCCCGCCGACGGGGCTGTTCGTCCAGTTCCTGGCCGGCGAGCAGGACGACGAGGCGATCCCCGGTCGGGCGTTCGGCTTCCGCACGCTGCGCGACGCGCAGGCGCTCGGGGACGCCGGCGCGCTCCGCGGCCGCGGCCTGCCGGTGGCGCGCATTCCCATGGCCGCCTGCGAGGCGGCGATCACCCGCTCGCTCGAGCACATCGCGAAATCGAGGATCACCACATGAAGATCGCCTTCGTCGGACTCGGGCGCATGGGCGCCGGCATGACGCACCGCCTGCTCGACGCCGGGCATGAGGTGCACGCCTGGAACCGCTCGGAGGGACCGCGCGAGACGCTCGCCAGCCAGGGCGGGAAGCCCGCGGCAACGCTCGAGGAGCTCGTCGCGAACCTCGGCGACGGGCGCCGTGCCGTATGGGTCATGGTGCCGTCGGGCGATGTGACCGAGCAGACGATCGAGCACGTCGCCGGGCTCCTGCGCGAGGGCGACATCCTCATCGACGGCGGCAACTCGCGCTTCACCGACGGCAAGCGGCGCTCGGCCTCGCTGGCCGAGCGCGGCATCGTCTTCGTCGACGCCGGCACCTCCGGCGGCGTCTGGGGCTACGAGGTCGGCTACTGCCTGATGGTCGGCGGACCCGACGACGCCATCGCGCACCTGGCTCCGGTGCTGACGGACCTGGCTCCGCCCGATGGCTGGTTGCACTGCGGCCCCGCGGGCGCGGGCCACTTCGTGAAGATGGTGCACAACGGCATCGAGTACGGCCTCATGCAGGCCTATGCCGAGGGGTTCGAGATCATGCACGCGAGCGAGTACGAGCTCGACGAGGGCGCGATCGCCAAGCTCTGGCAGCAGGGCTCCGTCGTGCGCTCGTGGCTGCTCGAGCTGCTCGGCCTCGCCTTCGACGCCGATCCGGGGCTCGAGGGCATCCGCGGCTACGTCGACGACTCGGGTGAGGGGCGCTGGACGGTCGAGGAGTCCATCAGGACCGCCGTGCCCGCGCCCGTGATCGCGCTCTCGCTGATGATGCGGCAGCGCTCGCGCCAGGACGATTCCTACGCGGCCAAGGTCAACGCCGCCCTGCGGCAGCAGTTCGGCGGCCACGCGGTGAAAGAGGCGTGAGCACGAACCCGTTGCGAGACGGCATGCGCATGTCGCGCGTGCCCGGCCCGGGGGCGCTGGTCATCTTCGGCGCATCGGGCGACCTCGCGCATCGCAAGCTGCTGCCCGCGCTCTACAATCTGGCGCTGCGCAACATGCTGCCGTCGGCCTTCGCCCTGATCGGCGTCGCGCGCAGCGACTATGGCGGCGACGAGGGGTATCGCACCGAGGTGCGCACCGCGCTCGAGGCGTACTCGCGCACGCAGCCGATCGACGACGCGGTGTTCGAGACGTTCGCGCGCGGCCTCTTCTATGTCAGGGGCTCGTTCGACGACCCCAAGACGTATGCCGAGCTCAAGCGCCGGCTGGCGCAGGCCGATCGCGAGCGCGGCACCCAGGGCAACGTCGTCTACTACCTCGCCACGCCGCCGACGGTCTTCCCGCTCGTGACCACGCAGCTGGGCGAGGCCGGGATGTCCCGCAGCCGCAGCTCGACACGGTCGGTCGTCCTGGAGAAGCCGTTCGGCCGCGACGGCGCTTCGGCACGCGAGCTCGACGCGGTCGTCCGCTCGGCCTTCCGCGAGAGCCAGGTCTTCCGCATCGACCACTACCTGGGCAAGGAGACCGTCCAGAACATCCTCGTGCTGCGCTTCGCGAACGGCATCTTCGAGCCCGTCTGGAACCGCAACTTCATCGACCACGTGCAGATCACGGTGGCGGAGTCGCTCGGCGTCGAGGGCCGTGGCCGCTTCTACGAGGAGGCAGGCGCGGTACGGGACATCGTGCAGAACCACCTCCTTCAGATCCTCTCGTTCGTGGCCATGGAGCCGCCCGGATCGTTCGACGTGGAGTCCGTCCGCAACGAGCGCGGGAAGGTGCTGGCCACACTGCGCTCGCTGGGAACGACCGACGTCGTGCGTGGCCAGTACGACGCGGGCTTCAGCGGCGGCAACCCCGTGCCGGCCTACCGCGACGAGCCGGGCGTCGACGCCGGTTCGCTGACCGAGACGTACGTCGCGGCGCGCCTGGCCGTCGACAACTGGCGCTGGGCCGAGGTGCCGTTCTACGTGCGCACCGGCAAGCGGCTCGCCAAGCGCGTCAGCGAGGTGGCGATCCAGTTCAAGCGCGTGCCGCACCTGCCGTTCTCATACGCGGCGGCCGAGCAGCTCGAGCCCAACGTCCTCGTCCTGCGCATCCAGCCCAACGAGGGCATCGCGCTGCGCTTCGGCGCCAAGGTGCCGAGCACGCGCACCCAGATCCGCACCGTCAACATGGACTTCGACTACGACACCGCCTTCGCGACCGCCCCCGCCGAGGCCTACGAGACCCTGCTCGTCGATGCGCTGCGCGGCGACGCCACCAACTTCATCCGCATCGACGCCGTGCTGGATGCCTGGCGCGTCGTCGATCCCGTCCTCCACGCCTGGCAGAACGAGGGCGGCGCGCCGCATCTCTACGCGGCCGGGAGCTGGGGGCCCGACGCGGCCGACGATCTGCTCGCGCGCGATGGCCGCAGGTGGCGCCGGCCGTGAGCGCCATCGCCTCCGTCG
>JALYLC010000564.1 GCA_030774435.1 Actinomycetota bacterium | reverse complement strand
CCTGCACTCCGTGCCCTGCGTCACCCTGCGCGACACGACCGAGTGGGTCGAGACCGTGCAACTGGGGTGGAACGTGCTCGCGACCGGGCCCGCGGAGATCGCCGCCGCCGCCGCCGCGCCGCCGCGCGGTGCGACGCATCCCGAGGTCTACGGAGACGGGCACGCGGCCGGCCGGATAGCCGAGCTGCTGACTGAAACCGCCTGGCGCACCGGCTAGGCTGCGAACTCGTGGACGCACGCATCGCCGTGATCGGGGCCGGCTACGTCGGGTTGCCGCTAGCCGTCGCCTTCGCGGAGGCCGGCTGTGCTGTGCTCTGCGTGGAGCCGAACGCTCCGCGCGTCGACCGTATCAACGCCGGCGACTCCTACATCAAGGATGTGACGTCGGAGACGCTGACGGGCCTCGTCAAGGCGGACTTGCTGCGCGCCACCGTCGACTACGCCGAGGTGGCGGGCTGCGACGACGTGATCCTCTGCGTGCCCACGCCGCTGACCGAGAATCGCGAGCCCGACCTCTCGTACATCACGTCCGCAACCGAGTCGATCGCCCCGCATCTGCGTCGCGGGCACCTGATCGTGCTCGAGTCGACGACCTACCCGGGGACGACGCGCGACCATATGGGCCCGCTGCTCGAACGAGCCTCGGGTCTCGTGGCGGGCAGCGACTTTCACCTGGCGATGTCGCCCGAGCGCATCGACCCCGGCCGCACCGACTACACGGTGCGCACGATGCCGAAGATCGTCGGCGGCCTCACGCCGGCCTGCACCGAGCGCGCGGTGGCGCTCTACTCCAAGGCCGTCGACACGCTGGTCCCCGTCTCCGCGCCCGAGACGGCCGAGCTGGCGAAGCTGCTCGAGAACATCTTCCGCTCGGTCAACATCGCGCTCATGAACGAGATGGCGATGCTCTGCGACCGCATGGGCATCGACGTCTGGGAGGTCGCCGACGCGGCCGCCACGAAGCCGTTCGGATTCATGCGCTTCACGCCAGGCCCGGGCCTGGGTGGCCACTGCATCCCGCTCGACCCGTTCTACCTCTCGTGGCGCGCGCGGCAGTTCGACTTCCACACGGAATTCATCGAGCTCGCCGGCAAGGTCAACCAGAACATGCCGTACTTCTGCCGCGAGAAGGTCGGCCGCGCGCTCAACGGCCAGGCCAAGCCGTTGCGCGGATCCCAGGTCCTGGTTGTCGGCGTGGCCTACAAGCCCGACATCGACGACACCCGCGAGTCGCCGGCCCTGAAGCTGATCGAGCTGCTGCGCGACGAGGGCTCGGAGGTCAGCTACCACGACCCGTTCGTCACGAAGCTGCGCGAGTTCGGCCTGGAGTCCGTCCCGCTGGATCCGGCCATCGCGAGCTCCGACTGCGTCGTCGTCGTCACGAACCACAGCTCGATCGACTATGCGGACGTCGTGGCGCGAGCCAAGCTCGTCGTCGACTTCCGCAACGCGACCGGTCCGGCCGGCACGTCCAACGGCAAGGTCGTCAAGCTTTGAGCGTTCGCATCGGCGTCGTCGGCCTGGGCTACTGGGGGCCGAACGTCGTGCGCAACATGTCACGGGTCGCGGATCTGGCCTGGTGCTGCGACCTCTCGGCCGAGAACCGCGAGCGCTACGCACCGCAGTATCCGCAGGCGCGCTTCACCGCCGATTTCGACGACCTGCTGAACGATCCAGAGCTCGTTGCGATCGCCCTGGCCTCGAGCGTCCCGACGCATCACCCGCTCGGCCTTCGCGCGCTCGCCGCCGGCAAGCACGTGTTCATCGAGAAGCCGCTCGCGGCCAGCGTCGCGGACGCCCGCGAGCTCGTCGAGGCCGCCGAGCAGGCCGACCGCCGACTGATGGTGGGGCACCTGCTGCTCTTCCACCCGGCGCTGCGCGCCGTGCGCGCGCTGATCGACTCGGGTGAGCTCGGCGACATCTACTACCTCTACGGAAACCGCGTGAACCTCGGGCAGGTGCGGGCGGACGAGAACGCACTCTGGAGCCTCGGCGCCCACGATGTCGCCGTGCTGCTCGATCTCGTCGGCGAGCGGCCGATCGAGGCCCAGGCGCGCGGCGAGTGCTATGTGCGCCCCGGCATCGAGGACGTCGTCTTCGGCTACCTCAAATTCCCCTCGGGCGTGATCGCCCACCTCCATCTGAGCTGGCTCGACCCGCACAAGATGCGCAAGCTGACGGTCGTCGGCTCGCAGAAGATGGTCGTGTTCGACGACATGGAGACCGACCGCAAGGTCA
>JALYLC010000563.1 GCA_030774435.1 Actinomycetota bacterium | reverse complement strand
GCATCATTCGTGCGAGGCCACGGCTTTGCCGGGCATACCCCTCGGCAAACCATTTGCGACGAAGGAGGATGAACGTCCCGAATCCGATCCCGAAGATTCCCCCAGCGATGTTCATTCGGTCAGTCTGACTCTACACAGCCCGGCGATTCAGTTCGACTGTCGTTTGGGTTTGCCGGCGTGGAACGCTCGAAGCATAGCCGCGGCCAGGACACCTCTTTCGTGCCGCCGCTGGGCGGGCCGATACGCCGCCGCCAATTTTTCACGTCAGCGTGGGGCGGGCTCACCGCGCGCCCTCGGTAGACGGCCACTCGAACTGCGCCGAAGCCGCGCTGCATGATGTTGCGCCTAGACTGCGCTATGCAGTCGACCGCAACGTCGCCTTCCTGGTACCGACCGATCCGCAGCCTCGCGACGGCGATCACGTTCCTATTAGGTGCGCAGGCGGTGGTACTCGTTGCTCGGGTGTTTGCGTACTTAGATCGGATACGTCTGCTGCACCATGTGGCGAGGCGCGAGTTCGTCGCAAATGAACAAGCGAAGCTCGCCGACAGCCATCTGGTCGTGGTTGCACTAGCGGAGCTCTGGGTTTTCGTGTTCATCGCGAACGTCGTCGTTTGGCTCGTCTGGCAGCACCGGGCACAAGCGAACGCGCAGCACTTGACGACGAAGAAGCTGACCTTCTCACCTGGATGGGCGGTCGGGTGGTGGTTCGTTCCGTTTGCCAACCTGGTCCAGCCGTTCCGCGCGGTGTGCGAACTGTGGCAGGCGAGTGGCGGCGCCGGTCACTCGGAAGAGAGCACTTGGCCCGCGCTGGCGTTGTGGTGGATCGCGTGGCTCGGGTTCGAACTGCTCGGCTCTGGGGCCGCGTCCGCCAACAGCGCCTCAGCGATCGCGGCAGCCGATGAGGGCGGCTGGTCGCGATGCTCTTCGGTATCGCCTCTGCGGCGCTTGCGATCGCAATCGTGCGAGCAGTCGTACGGCGTCAGGAGACTCGCATCACGTTTTGGCCGGAGGCCGCTCGCGCGCAGATTCCACTTCCTCCACCTCCTCTACCCCCGTCCCCCGATAGCCCACCACAAGGCTGACGCCGAGTCCTTCTCAACATCAGCGTCGAGAGGCGCCGGGTCGTCTACAAGCCGGCCACGCCCGGCCCGCGCCCCACCCAGCGATACGGGCGCGACAGAGCAAGCGCGGATCTTCAGCATGGTCTATTGACCGGTGAGCCTGAGGTCCAGTTTCGTGTCGTGCATGAACACGTTTGGGCTGACCAGGACGTGGCCATCGAGCGAGATCCGCACGATCAGGACCTGGAGGGGGTCGTCGGGGAACTTCGGCCCAGGTTTCGCGACCACCGTGCCGTCCAGCGCCCAGCGGGCGCCGTTCGGACAGGAGAAATATTGGGCGGCCACGTCGTACGTGACATCGCAGCCCTGATACCCACCCTTGAGGTCCTGCTGCCATGAGAGCGCGTAGTACCCGCGCGGCACGTGCACGAGATAGAAGGGGAAGGGTGTCCCGTAGCTCGGCAGGTCAGACGTGTCGAATCTGGTGATCGATCCGACCGGGTAAGAGTCCCGAGGTGCAAGCACATAGAAGGCGAGATGTTGTTGCTGACCGATGGCCGTCCCCTGGCGCAACGGGAGGAACCGCAGGGACGCGATGATGTGGGCAGCCGCGACCCGGTCTTGCCGAGTTGCGTCGCGGCCGACTCGAGTCATCAGGGAGTACGGCTCGCCATTCGCCACAACAGTTGTCCGCCATGTGCCGAAGCTTCCGGCGAGGACCTTCATGCCGTAACTCCCGGGCGGGACCCTAATTGAGACCGGGAAGGGGGAGTCGGGCTCGGTCGGTAAATAGGCCGGCCCTCCGGACAACTGGTAGATCCCCACGAAGACTCCGTCGTTGGGAAGCTGAGTGAGGAACGGTCCGCCGGTATGCTCGAACGTTGGCGTGAAGTTCGCGATCCAGATGCCGCTGACCGTGACTCGCGGCTGGGCAGAGGGAAGTGTCCCTCTGGAGAACCAAGCAGGATACGTGATCTCCCAGTTTCCGATCGGATCTCGGTAGTTCGCCATCCCCGGCAGTACGTGGTTGGAGGGCGGCGGTTGGCCTTTGAATGCGATGAAGAGGCCTGCGATCCCGGCCACGGCCACGACCGCCGCAACCACGATGGTCGCGAGACGGTGGCGAATCGGTGAGACGGCTTCGATCGGGCCCTCCGCGGCTTGGGCCCGAGCACGCTCCCAAAGCCCAGGCGAGGGCTCGACGGTCTCGAGTCTACCCAGACCCTCGCGCCAGTCCCTAATCATGTGTCTCCTCCCCGAGCAAGGTCCGAAGGCGCGCTCGGCCCCGGAACAGATGGACCTTCACCGCTGCGGTGGACATCCCGAGCAGACTCGCCACCTCTGCGACGGGCCGGTCGGCCTGATAGTGCAGATACACGGCCGCCCGTTGCGCCGGACTGAGGTGACGAAGCGCGGCGAGGACAGCAGGCAGGGAATCC
>JALYLC010000562.1 GCA_030774435.1 Actinomycetota bacterium | reverse complement strand
ACGAAGAGCTCGACTCCACCCGTCGCGGCGCCGCGCAGCGTGACGGTGCGCCCGCCGCCGCACGCGTAGCCGTGGATGTGCGGCTCGCAGCCGTCCACCTGCTCGGGCTCGCCGTCCAGCGGGAAGCGCCAGAGCGAGGTATGCCCGGCCAGCGTGAGCGGGGAGATGACTGCCGCCGAGCCGTCCCAGGAGAGCCCGCCGCCGGCCTCGACCTCCCAGTCGAGGAGGTCGGACGCGAGCGTCAGGTGGAGGTCCAGATGCCGGCCAGGAGCGAGGTCGCGCGGCACGCCGCCGCCCGCGGGCACGACCCACAGCGAGTCCTCGCAGCCGCACGGCTCGCCCGCCTCGTCGATGCCGAGGAAGGCCACGTGCTCGCCGTCGGGCGACCACGAGACGGCGCTGCACGAGCCGGAGAGGATCGCGAGCTCCGTGGGCTCGCCGCCTCGCACCGACACCACGTGCACGGCGGGTGCGGCGTCGATGTCGGCCCGCTCGCCGCACTCGGCGCAGAACGCAAGGTGCTTGGCATCCGGCGACCACGAGAAGCTGCCGACCGACCAGTCGCCCCGCGTCAGGCGCCTGGGGCGAGCGCCGGCCCGCGCCTCCTGGACGTAGAGATGCGTATGGCGGTCGAGATAGCCCTCTCCGTCGAGACGCCAGTCGGCACGCGTGATCACGCGGGCGACGGGCGCGGCCTCGCCGCCCAGCGGTCCGACCAGGAAGCGCGCCTCCGGGGCGGCAGCCGCGAGCGCGAGCCGCCCGCCCTGCGGCGCGTGCGCGAACCCGCTGACGCCATTGGGCAGCAAGGTGATCTGCTCGGCCTCACCGCCCGCGAGCGGGACGGCCCAGACCTGCTGGTCGCGCAGGAAGAGCGCGCGGTCGCCCTGCGGCGTGAACCGCGGCGCGGAGTCGCGCACGTCGCCGGAAGTGAGGGCGCGAGGCCTTCCGCCGTCGAGGGGGACGATCCACACGTGCCGGCGATAGCCCTGGGTCTGTGCGCTGCGGCGCGTGTAGAGCGCGTGGCTCCCATCGGGGCTGACGGCGGGATCCCCGAGAGCGATCTGGGCGAGCACGAGCCTGCGAAGCGGGGGCGCCATCCGGCGGGGCAGCATACTGCCGGGCATCAGCCTGATCATCGCCATCCTGCTGGCCCTCTTCGTCCTGCCTTCGCCCTGGGGACTCGTGGTGGTTCTCTGCGCCGGCGTGCTCGAGGTCTTCGAGATCACCTGGGGCCTGCGGCTCGCGCGCAGGCGGTCGAGCGTGGGCTCTCACACGCTGGTCGGCCGCGAGGCCGTCGTCGTCCGCGCGCTCGATCCGGTCGGTCAGGTGACGATCGACGGCGAGCGCTGGAAGGCACGCGCGGCCACAGGCGCAGCCGTCGGCGCGAAGGTCGTGATCGAGCGGATCGACGGCCTGACGCTCGAGGTCAGGGTCAAGACGTTCTAACTCGCGGTCTATACCAACGTGAGCGACGCCGAGGCGGTCGGCCCGCTGCGCAGCGTCTGAAGCACGACGCAGTAGCGCTCGGTCAGCTTGAGCAGCTGGTCGAGCTGCTCCTGCGGGGCATCGCTCGCGATCTCGAAGGTCAGGCGGATGTCGCGAAAGCCGACGGGCGCCTCGCGGTCGACCCCGAGCGTGCCGCGGAAGTCGAGATCGCCCTCCGCGCGCACGTGCGCCGATCGGACCTCGACGCCGAGCGCGGTCGCCACCGCCTTGAGCGTGACGCCGGCGCAGGCCACGAGCGCCTCGAGCAGCATGTCGCCCGAACACGCCTCCAGGCCGCTGCCGCCGGTGGCCGGATGCAGGCCCGCGGTCACGAGCGCGCGCCCCGTCGCCACCTTGCAGGCGATGCCCGCATCGTCGATGTCGCCCTCGGCCGTGAGCGTGACGATCGCCGACTCCGGCTGCTCGCGGTACTGCTCCTTGAGAGGCGCCTGGAGGGCACGGAGTGCGTCGGCGTCCACGTTCCCTCGGGCCTCTTTCAGGCCATGACCTCGACACGCGGGCCGAGATCCGACTGGCTCTTCGTCTCGGCGGCCAGCACGCGCTTGAGCGCCGCGATCGACACCGCGACCTGGTCGAGCGTGGGCTCGCGTGTCGTGAGGCGCTGGAGCCAGAGGCCTGGCGCGAGGACGATGCGCACCCCCCGGAAGCGCTCGAAGCGCGCTGCCAGTCTGATGACCTCGTAGGCCAGGCCCGCGATCAGCGGCAACGCGACGACGCGCGAGGCGACCAGCCAGATCAACGGCAGGTGACCCACGACCTCGCCGAGCAGCGAGAAGACGAGGATGGCGATCACCATCACCCACAGCAGGAAGGCGGTGCCACAGCGCACGTGGATGAGGCTGTAGCGCTGCACCGCGTCGGGCTCGAGCGGCGCCCCCGCCTCGTAGGCGTTGATCGCCTTGTGCTCGGCCGCGTGGTACTGGAAGACGCGCCGGAGCTCCGAAGAGAGGCCGATCAAGGCGAGGTAGGCGACGAGCAGGGAGATGCGGATGCCGCCTTCGACGAGCACGAAGACCCACGTCGAGCCCGGGTTGATCCAGTTCGTGAGCAGGGCCGGCGAGACCTTGAAGAGCGCGATCGAGAACCCGATCGCGAACACGAAGGAGGCGATCAGGGCGAAGCGGCCGAGCTCCTCCGAGGCGTCCTCCTCGCCCTCGTCGGTAGCGGAGAAGCGCGCGGAGACCGAGAGCGCGCGCATGCCGATCGCGAGCGACTCGCCGAGCGCGACAATGCCGCGGATCACGGGCAGTCGCATCCAGCGGCGACGGAGAGCGACGCTGTCGACGTCGTGCTCGACCTCCGAGATACGGCCGTCAGGACGGCGCACCGCCACGGCCCAGCTCGAGGGTCCGCGCATCATCACGCCCTCGAGCACCGCCTGACCACCGATCGTCGCCATCAGGCGGCGACCAACTACGTCACGCAGTCCCCGCGGCTTCGGCGGCTGCCTCAGCCGCCTCGGCGGCCTGCGCGCGGGCCTGACGCTGACGGAATCGCTCCACGCGCCCACCACTGTCCATCAGCTTCTGCTTGCCCGTGTAGAACGGGTGGCATTCGCTGCAGACCTCGACGGAGATCTCGGCTTTCGTGGCCCGCGTCATGAACTCGTTGCCGCAGGAGCAACGGACATGAGCGGCCTCGTAGGTGGGGTGAATCTCGGCGCGCATCGGGGCTCAGGTTAGCACGCGAGCGGCGATCTCCCCCGCCGCTCGAACCGCCTCGTCATCGAGATCGAGGTGCGTCACGAAGCGCAGCGTGCGGCGATCGTAGGCGCCGCAGAGCACGCCTGCCGCCGTCAATTCGTCGACCAGGACCTCTGCCGGCTCGTCGCGTCGCAGATGCGCCAGCACGATGTTCGTCTCCACCCCGGACAGGTCTACCGAGACGCGCGGGGAGTCGGCCAGCGCGGCCGCGAACGCCCGTGCGCGGGCGTGGTCGTCGGCGAGGCGGGCGAGGTTGTGCTCGAGCGCGTAGAGCCCCGCCGCCGCGATCACGCCCGCCTGGCGCATGCCGCCGCCGAGCAGCTTGCGCCACCTGCGGCCGCGCGCGATCGCCTCCGCGGAGGAGACCACGATCGAGCCGACAGGCGCGCCGAGGCCCTTGGAGAAGCAGAATGACACGCTGTCGGCGCCCGCGCTCGCCTCGGCCAGCGTGCAGCCGCGCGCGACGGCTGCGTTGGCGAGCCGGGCACCATCCATGTGCACGCGCAGGCCGAGCTCGTGCGCCTGCCCCGTCACTCGCGCCAGGGAATCGGCGCTCCACGCACGCCCGCCCGAGCCGGTGTGCGTGTTCTCGATGCACAGCAGCCGTGCCACGGGCCGGTGGATGTCGCTCGCGTCCATCGGCACGGCGTCGCGCAGCTCCTCGACGTCGAGGTCGTAGCCGGCGCTATGGAGCCCGCGCGGGTGCGCGCCCCAGAGCGCAGCGATGCCGCCGGACTCGTCGATCAGCACGTGCGAGTTGACGTGGGCGTAGACCTCGTCGCCCTGGCCGGCCCAGAGGCGGACGCCGATCTGATTGGCCATGGTGCCAGACGGTACGAACAGCCCTGCCTCGCGGCCGCACACCTCGGCGGCCTTGCGCTCGAGGGCGTTGACGGTCTCGTCCTCGCCGTAGACGTCGTCGCCGAGGGGAGCCAGCGCCATGGCCTCGCGCATGGCGGCACTCGGGCGCGTGACGGTGTCGGAGCGGAGGTCGATCGGCATGGCCGCTGAGACTAGACGCGTCGGCCGCGGCCAAGTCGCACCCGGCTGAGTACGATGGCCGCGATGCCGATCGCGCCTGCTGCGTACCCGCCTCCTTACGCCGCGTCGGAGGTCATCGCCGCGCCCGAGGCGCCGGCTGAGGAGCAGCTCGAGGTCGGCGTCGCGATCGTCGGGGGCGGACCGGCCGGGCTGGCCTGCGCGATCCGGCTGGCACAGCTGCTCGAGGCCGACCCGGCTACGGCGGAGCGCCTGGGCGAGACGCCGATCGCGCTCGTCGACAAGGGGCGCACGGTGGGAGCGCACCAGCTCTCGGGCGCCGTCGTGCAGCCGGCACCGCTGCGCGAGCTGCTCCCGGGCGTGCCACTCTCCGACATGACCAGTTACGGCCCCGTCGGGCACGAGGCCGTGTACCTGCTCACACGCTCGCGCGCCGCGCGCCTGCCGATCGTGCCGCCGCCCATGCACAACAAGGGCAACCACGTGTTCTCGCTGGCGCGGCTCGCGCGCTACCTGGCCGAGCGCGCCGAGGAGCTCGGCGTGATGGTGCTGCCCGAGACCGATGCACAGCGGCTGCTCGTGACCGGAGGCTCGGTGCGCGGCATCCGCACCGGCGACAAGGGCCGCGGTCGTCAGGACGAGCAGCTGCCGACGTTCGAGCCCGGCGCGGAGCTGACCGCGCAGGCGACGGTGCTGGCCGACGGCGTGCAGGGCATGCTCTCGGGCGCGGCCGTCGAGCACTTCGGGTTGCAGCCCGAGAATCCGCAGATCTACGCGCTCGGGGTCAAGGAGGTGTGGCGCGTCGCGCGCCCGCTCGAGCGCGTGGTGCACACGATCGGTTGGCCGCTCAAGGCGCGCGCGCGCTACCGGGAGTTCGGCGGCACGTTCGCGTACCCCATGGGCCCCGACACGCTCTGCCTGGGGCTCGTCGTGGGCCTCGACTACGCGGACGCCTCGCTCTCTGTGCACGACCTGCTGCAGGACACGAAGACCCACCCGCTCTTCCGCCGCATGCTCGAGGGCGGCGAGCGCATCGCCTGGGGGGCCAAGGCCATTCCCGAGGGCGGCTTCTGGTCGATGCCGGCGAGCGTCTCACTCCCGGGCGCCGTGATCCTCGGGGACGCCGCGGGCTTCGTCAACGTGCCGCGGCTCAAGGGCGTCCACTACGCGCTGCGCAGCGGCATGCTGGCGGCCGAGACGATCCACCGCGCGCTGGCCGACGGCTCCGATCTGTCGCAGCCGGGCGCGCTGTCGCTCTACGACGCGCAGGTGCGCAACTCCGAGATCTATCACGACCTGCGCCGCTACCGGAACATGCGCCAGGCCTTCCAGCACGGCCTGATCGTCGGCGGCGCGCTGGGCGGTGCCATGGACTCCCTGCACGGCGACCTTCCGCCCTGGCGCCTGCCGACCCACCCCGACGCGGAGCAGCCGGTGTTCGCTGGCAAGCGGACGTATGCCGAGCGCGACGGGACGCTGACGTTCGACAAGCTCTCGTCGGTCTTCGCGAGCGGCAACCGCAGCCGCGACGATCAGCCGGACCATCTGCGCATCCAGCGCAGGGTGCCGCGCGAGCTGGCGGTCGCCTGGGCGAACCTCTGCCCGGCGCAGGTCTACGAGCTCGGCGCGGAGGGCGAGGACGGTCTCGTGGAGCTCGAGGTCACGCCCTCGAACTGCGTGCAGTGCGGCGCGATCACCGCCAAGGGCGGCCGCCTGACCCCGCCCGAGGGCGGCTCGGGTCCCGAGTACACGCTGACCTAGCGGAGAACTACGCGGCCGCGGTCTCGGGTGGCGACCGCAGGTGGCGCTCGACCGTCACCGCCGCCTGGGCGGCGGCCATGAGGTTGCCCTGGGCGACGTCCACGCCGAGCTCGCGCAGGAGCGTCAGCTGGCCCTCGGTCTCGACGCCCTCGGCCGCGACGATCAAGCCGAGCACGCGCCCGAGCTCCACGATCACGCGCACGAACTCGCGCTCGCCGGGTCGCGTCTCGAGCGCGTCGACGAATGGCTTGCCGAGCTTGAGCACGTCCACGGGCAGATCGCGGAGCTCGGCCAGGGACGACGTTCCGGTGCCGAAGTCGTCCACCGCCACGCGCACCCCGAGCGTTCGCAGCGCGGAGCAGTGGCGGATGACCTGCGCGGCGTCCGAGGCCACGGCGCTCTCGGTCAGCTCCAGCATGAGCGCCCCCGGCGGCAGGCTCTCTCTCTCCAGCGTCTCGGCCACGAGATCCGTGAACCCGACGTCCTCGAGCTGGCGCCGCGAGACGTTGACCGAGACGACGAGCTCGGCCGCGCCGGGGACGTTCTCGCGCCAGATGACCGCTTGCCGACAGGCTGCGCGCAGCATGCCGCGCCCGAGGTCGTCGATGAGGTCCGTCTCCTCTGCCAGCTCGATGAAGCGCTCGGGCAGCAGCAGGCCGAGGCGGGGATGATGCCAGCGTGCGAGCGCCTCCACGGCCCAGCTGCGGCCGCTGCCGAGGTCGACGAGCGGCTGGAAGAACGGCTCGATCTGCCCCTGCGCGATGGCCTCGCGGAGGTCGCCGACGAGCGCATGCCGCGCCAGCTCGGCGTCGTGCATGCCGGGCGAGAAGATGGCGCTGCGCGACCTGCCGGCCGACTTGGCCGCGTACATCGCGAGGTCGGCGTTGCGCAGCAGTTCGTCCGCCGTGTGCGCGCCGCCGCTCGCGAGCGCGACTCCGATGCTCGCGCGCACGCGCACGGAGTGGCCCTCCACGCGCAGAGGGGCGAGCAGCGCACCGAGCACCCGCTCGGCAGCGCGCTCGGCCTCCACGGCCGTCGGCGCGTGCTCGAGCAGCACCGCGAACTCGTCGCCGCCCAGGCGCGCGGCCAGATCGTCCTCGCGCAGGGACGCGCGCAGTCGCTCGGCAACGGTCACGAGCAGCGCATCGCCGGTCGCGTGCCCGAGCGTGTCGTTGACGTTCTTGAAGTCGTCGAGGTCGAGGAACATGACCGCCGGCGCGTTGTCGTCGCGCGCGAGCGCGGCCTCGACGCGCAGCGAGAAGAGCGAGCGGTTGGCCAGCCCGGTCAGCGGATCGTGCCGTGCCTCGTGCGCCAGGCGCTCCTTGAGCTCCGTCAGGGCCACCAGCGCACGCGCGGTCTGACCGCTCTCGAGGGCACTGCCGGCGTGCGTGCCGACGGTCTCGAGCAGCCGCCGCTCCCGCAGGCTGAACGATTCGGGGCGCTCGACGGCGAGCAAGCCGACGATGCGCGTCTCCCCGCGCAGCGCGACGACGATCGCGGCGGGCAGGCCGAGGCCCGTCAGCCCGGTGCGGCGTTCCGGGCGCGTGTTCGACAGATCGATCACCGACGTGAACGCCAGTTCATCGAAGAGCGTGCGCTCGGGTGGCGTCGTCTCGCCGGTCAGAGAGCGGCGCGCGCGCTCCCGGCCGTCGACCTGCGCGCGCAGCACGCGACCCTCGGCCGTGTGCAGCACGAGCGCGGCGCCGGTCGCGCCGACCAGCGACCGCGCATGCTCGAGCAGTACGCCCGCGGCGGCCTCGGTGCCCGCGGCCGCGTGCACGTCGCGCATGATCGCGAGCAGTGACTCGACCTCCGAGCGCTGGCGCGCCTCCCTCAGGTGGGCGCGATACGCAAGTACGAGCGCGCTGGCGGGCGCGGCCAGGATCGTCAGGCCGAAGAGCGCGAGCGCCGGGAGATCGAGCGCACCCACCGGGCGCAACTGGGACTGGAGAACGCGAATACAGAGCGCGGTCGTCGCAAGGACGAGAGCGCTCGCCGCGAGCCAGGGGGCGAGGGCACGGCAGCGCGACGCCACCGTGTCCCTCACCGACCACTCCGGCAGATCCCGGTGGGGGTAGTGACGGATTTCAGCACGAAAGAAATAGCTGATATGTGTTTCTACCGGAGTCCCTGAGCGGGTGGTGTGAAGATCCCCCGAACGGGGATGCTCGCAGCGGGTTTTCGCCGGCTCTACAAGCCGCGCTGCGCGCGCACGAGCTCGGTCAGGCGCGGCAGCACCTGGTGCACATCGCCGACCACGCCGAGGTCGCAGAAGTCGAAGATCGGCGCGTTGGAGTCCTTGTTGATGGCCACGATCGTCTCCGCCCCCGCCATGCCGACCTTGTGCTGGATCGCGCCCGAGATGCCGCAGGCGACGTAGAGCCGGGGCGAGACGGTCTTGCCCGTCTGGCCGACCTGCGCGGCGTACGGGTACCAGCCGGCGTCGACGACCGCGCGCGTGGCGGCGACTTCGCCGCCGAGCGCCCGCGCGAGCTCCTCGCAGAGCGCGAAGTTCTCGGGCCCGCCCAGGCCGCGGCCCCCGGCGACGAGCACGTCGGCCTCGGAGATGTCGACTGCCGAGGCCTCGGCCGCCTCGTGGCCGACGACGCGCGCGGTACTCGACCAGGGCTGCGTGCTCACCGGCACGTGCTCGACCTGGGCGCTCCCGGTCGCGTGCTCGGAGGGCGCGTACGTGTTGGCGCGCGCGACGATCACGCCGCGGTCGCCCCTGAGCGCGCAGTGCGCGAGCACGGAATCGCCGAGCCCGGGCCGGCGCGTGACGAGGCGGCCGTCCTCGGCCTGCAATTCGATGGTGTCCACCACGATCCCGCCGCCGAGTCGCGCGGCGAGCGCTGCTCCGACGTCCGAGGCGAGCACGCTCGCGCTCAGCAAGACGATGTCGTGCGGGTGTGCGGTGAGGACACCGGCGAGCGCATCGACCATGGGCTGTGGCAGCGACTGGGCCAGCGCCTCGTCGTCGCAGACGTAGACGGTGCGAGCGCCGTGGGCGCCCAGGCCGGCCATCGCGGCGTCGTCGAGACCTGCTCCGCAGACGACCGCGTCGACCTCCGCGCCGAGCGCTGGGGCGAGCCGCGCGGCCTCCTCCAGCAGGCCCAGCGAGCTCGCGCCGACCGCGCCGTCGTGCTGCTCGCAGAAGACGAGGATGTCGCCCATCAGATCGCCTTCCGCTCGAGCAGGAACGCGAGGATCTCCTCGGCGGAGCTGCCGTTGTCGTCCTCGATGCGCCTCCCGCCCTGCTTTGCGGGCGGCGGCGTCAACTCGAGCACTTCCGTCGCCGAGCCCCCCTCCACGCCGAGGTCGGCGAGCGCGAGCTGGTGCTGCGGCTTCTTGCGCGCGCCCATGATCGCCTTGAGCGAGGCGTAGCGGGGCTCGTTGATCGCATCGGAGACGGAGATCACCGCCGGCAGCGGCGCCTCGACGACGTCGTAGCCCGTCTCGGACTGGCGCTTCCCGCGCACGCCGCCATCGGTCAGCTCGAGCCGCGCGACCTGCGTGATCAGGGGAACCTGCAGGTGCTCGGCGACGGCCGCGGCCATCACGTAGGAGTCGGAGTCGGCCGCCTGCTGCCCGAGCAGCACGAGATCGGCGCCGAGGTGCTTCGCGGCCGCGGCGAGCACACGCGCGGTCGCGGCGATGTCGGCGCCCTCGAGCGCCGGATCACTGACCAGCAGTGCCTCGTCGGCTCCCAGCGAGAGCGCCTTGTGCAGCGTCCGCAGCGCGCCCTCCGGGCCCATGCAGACCGCGGTGATGAGGCTGTCCGCGCCCGCCGCCCCCTCCTTCAAGCGCACGGCCTCCTCGAGCGCGTGCGAGTCATAGGCGTTCATCGTCTTCTCGCCGGAGCGGTCGAGCCTCTTGGTGCCCGGATCGATCCGCTTGGGCGCGGTCGCGTCCGGCACCTCCTTGACGCACACGGCGATCTTCAACGCAGCTGGCTCCTCGTTGCTCCCATGCGGGCGCACCGCCCGCCCCGACGCCCGGAGGATACCGATCGGCGCCGCCGGGAACTACCGGGGAGCCGCCAAATGACACACGCGGCGCATGTCATTTGGCCGCTCTGCGGTCTGCCCACGCCTGAACCCAAGACCCTCTGCATCCCGCCACCTGGGGTCTGACCCCGTCTGGCGGGGTCTGACCCCACCTGGCGGAGCCCGGCACCGACCTGCCACGCCGAGCCGCAAACCGTTTAGACATGCGGAAAGCCAGTCATTCGCGAGGTCGAGACGACACACTCGCGGCGCGGCGCGCGGAACTGCTTCGAGAGCCGAGAAGCGCATGGTTGAGCGGATCGCCACCCTGGGGACAGGCTCCGCCACCTGGGGTCTGACCCCATCTGGCGGAGCCAGACCCTTCCTGGCGGCTCGCACGGCCAAATGACATCCGCGGCACATGCCATTTGGCCGCTCTCGCCGTCCCTGCCGTCAGAACCCTGTGGTATCACCTGATCATGGCCCTGCTCGCACGGCCGGCCGCGCTCGCGGCGCTGGCGCTCGCGCTGGCGCCCGGCTTGGCCTGGGCCGATACCTCGAACATCGTCTTCCCGGTCGCCGGTCCCGTGATCAGCTGGAAGGACGATTACGGCACCGTGAGCGGCGGCCTGCGCCAGGCGGGCAATGCGATCGGCGTGGCGCCGGGGACGCCCGTCGTGGCCACCGCGGCGGGGAAGGTGCGACTGCTCTGGCGGGGCAGCGGCGGCTGGAGCATCACGCTCGCCACGCCCACGGGCGATCTGTTCGTCTACCTGCACCTCGGGCGCGACGGCAACCGCAAGAGCGCGTACGTCGCGGGGCTGCAGGATGGCAAGCGCGTCGTGCCCGGGCAGAAGCTCGGTTTCAGCGGCTTCTCGGGGAGCGCCACGGCCAAGCAGCCGCAGCTGGGGTTCGTCTACCAGCCGGGCGGCGGCGAGGCAGTCGATCCCTACGAGCTGCTCGCGACCGCCCGACGGCTACCGGCCGCGCAGCGCCCGGCCCCGGTGGCGGCCGGGACGCTGCGGCTGACGGGGATTCTGACCTGGAGCGTGCGCGGCTCCCGGGCCGGGTTCCTGCGCGTGCGGACGGCGAGCATCGTGCGCGGCGGGCGGACGGAGCGAGTCGATCGCTCGCTGATGCTCGCGCTCGCCGAGGACGCCGAGGTCGCACGCGGGACGGTCAAGACTCCCAGCGTGGCTCTGGTGACCGGCCTGCACGTGACGGTGTGGGCGACGGCCCGCAAGGGCGGGTCGCTGGTCGCGACCCGCGTGCGTATCGAGGAGTAGCGCTAGTCGTACGCGTGGCCGCGAACGGGATAGGCCGCCACGACCGCCTCGAGCTCGGCCAGCGCCTCGCGGATGGCGGTCTCGCCCAGCTCGGCGTCCTGGAAGCGCAGTTCGGGCCCGACGTGCTCGCGCACGACGACCGAGAGCGTGCGCTTGCCGGCACTCAGGCGAACGGTGATGCCGACCTGCTCCTCGAGGTGCTCGAAGTGCGCCTCGCCGGTCGACGCGCGGTCGAGCCGGCGAAGCTGGTCGCGGAATTGCGCCAGCTCGTCCGTGCGCAGCGCGACGCGGTGGGCCGCGCGGTAGGCGCCCGTCGTGCCCGCCGTCAGCTCGACCTCACCCGCAAGCCAGTTGGCGTCGCTGCCTGATGTCACCGCCGGATAGGCGTAGCGGTCGATGCGCAGCACGAGCCGGCAGCCTTGACCGCGGAGCGAGAGCTCGGCCGTCATCACTGGCGGTCAGCTGCCGACGAAGCGCGCGGCGCGCTTCTCCGTGAAGGCCGTGAGGCCCTCCCGCGCGTCGTCGGTCGAGAACAGGATCGCGAACAGGTCGGCCTCGTGGACGAGGTTGGCGCCGAGGTCCCCGTGCAGGGATCGGTTCGTCGCCTCCTTCGCGTAGGCGAGCGCGATCGGGCTCTTCGAGGCGATCTGCTGGGCGATCTCGAGCGTGCGCGGCAGCAGCTCGGCCGGCTCGAAGACGGCGTTCACGAGGCCGCGCTCGAGCGCCTCGCCGGCCTCGACCATGCGTCCCGTCAGCACCAGCTCCTTGGCGAAGCCGAGCGTCGACGTGCGCGCCAGGCGCTGCGTGCCGCCCCAGCCGGGGATGATGCCGAGATTGATCTCGGGCTGGCCGAAGCGCGCCGTGGTGGAAGAGAAGCGCAGGTCGCAGGCCAGCGCCATCTCACAGCCACCGCCCAGGGCATAGCCGTTGACGGCGGCGATCGTCGGCTTGCGCATCGTCTCCAGCAGATGTGAGAGGTCCTGTCCGTGCTCGGAGTACTTGCGCGCCATCAGCGGCGTCTTGGTCGCCAGCTCCGCGATGTCGGCGCCGGCGATGAACGCGCGCTCGCCGGCGCCGGTGAGCACCGCGACGCCGCACTCGTCGTCGTCCGCAAGGCCGCGGAAGGCGGCCAGGAGCTCCTCCAGCAACTCGGTCGAGAGCGCGTTGAGGACCTCGGGGCGGTTGACCGTCACGACCGCCACGCGACCGTGCATGCTGACGTCGATCGACATCAACCGGTCGCCGCGTGCGCCTGCAGATACTCGACGATGGCCGTGGTAGAGGTGCCCGGCGTGAATACCGCAGCGACTCCCTGCTCGCGCAGCGACTCGGCGTCGGGTGCCGGGATCGTGCCGCCCACGAGCACCAGCACGTCGTCGGCGCCCTCGTTGCGCAGCAGCTCGAGGATGCGCGGCACGAGCGTCATGTGCGCGCCCGAGAGAATCGAGATGCCGATCGCATCCGCGTCCTCCTGCACGACGGTCTCGACGATCTGCTCCGGCGTCTGGTGCAGGCCGGTATAGATGACTTCCATGCCCGCATCGCGAAGCGCCCGTGCGATGACCTTGGCTCCGCGGTCATGGCCATCGAGTCCGGGCTTCGCAATGACCACGCGGATCCTGCCTGTCATCGCTCGAAGTGTAGGTGCGCGCCTCCCTCAGCGGAGGAGGCGTCCGGCTTCTCATCCTCTACGCTTGGATGTCGGTGACCGACCGTACTGACCCGTACGAGATCATCGGCGTGCGCCGCGACGCCTCGCTGGCGGAGATCCGCATCTCCTACCGTCGCAGCACGCAGATTCTCGCCCCCGAGCGCTTTGCCATCGCGAGCGATACCGTGCGCGCCGAGGCCGCGCGGCGGCTCGCCGCGCTCAACAGCGCGATGGAGTCGATCGAGGCCGAACGCGCCGCCGAGAGCGGGTCCGCGCTCGGCTCGCTGAGCTTCGGCGGTCCCGCCGTGGCACCGGCAGCCGAGCCGTCCATGCGCTCGACCGCCGTCGTGGACGAGCCTCCGCCCCTCGCGCCCCCGGCACACGAGCCCGAGCCGGAGCACCACCAGCAGGCCGCCGAGGCCGTCGAGGTCGCCGAGGCCGCCCAGGAGGCGCCGGTCGCCGAGCCCGAGCCGCCCCCGGCCGCCGAGACTGCCACCGAGGATGATCTGCCGGCCGTCGGCGAGGACACCTCCGAGGTCCCGCTCGTCGTCGCCG
>JALYLC010000561.1 GCA_030774435.1 Actinomycetota bacterium | reverse complement strand
GCCCCAATGGGGCCGGCAAGACCACCCTCTTCGACGTGCTCTCGGGCCGGACGCGCCCGGATCACGGCTCGGTCACGCTCGGCGAGCGCAGCATCGCGTCGATGTCGACGCATGGGCGGGCCCGGCTCGGGCTCGGGCGCACGTTCCAGGCACCGCTCGTGCCCACGTCGCTCAGCGTCGGCGAGACTCTGCGAGCGGCGCGCGACGCCTACAGCCCGCAGGTGACGCCCGACGCCGTGGCGCACGCGCGCGAGCTGGTCGGGCTGGCTGCGCCCGACCGTGCCCTCGCGGGCGGCCTGGACACGCTCGACCGGCGCAAGCTGCTGCTGGCCAGCCTCTTGCAGCGCCCGACCAGCGTGCTGTTGATGGACGAGCCGTGCTCCGGCCTGCTGGCGGACGAGATCGACGAGATCGACGCAGTCATCCGGCGCATCGTCGAGGAGCGAGGGTGCGCGGTCGTGGTCGTCGAGCACCGCCTCGAGTTGCTGTTCGCGATCGCCAGGCGGGTGGTCGTGCTCGACGCCGGCAGCGTGATCGCCGAAGGGCCCGCCAACGAGGTCTTCGATCTGCCCATCGTGCGCAAGGCCTACTTCGAGGACGCCGGGGAAGCGGCGTGAGCACTGCGCTCTCGGTGCGCGGCCTGTCGGCCGGCTATGGGCCGCTGCAAGTGCTGGACGGCATCGACCTCGACGTGGCCGAGCAGGAGCGCGTCGGCCTGGTCGGCCTCAACGGCCATGGCAAGAGCACCCTGATGCGGGCCATCGTCGGCCTCGTCGATTGGCGCACGGGCGCCATCGAGTCGGGCGGCCTCGATCTCATGAAGACGCCGACGTACCGGCTGGCGCGGGATGGCATCGTCCTCATCCCCCAGGGCGACTCGCTGTTCCCGGGCCTCTCGGTGCGCGACAACCTCGACGCCGGCGCCTACGCGCCGGCCAACTGGCGCAGGCGTGCCGAGAGCCGTGAGCGCGTGGTCGAGATCTTCCCGCGCCTCGGCGAGCGCATGAAGCAGATCGTCGGCACGCTCTCGGGCGGCGAGCGGCGCATGTGCTCCATCGCGCGGGGTCTCATGGCCGAGGCGCACATCTACCTCGTGGACGAGCCGTCGCTCGGTCTCGCGCCAGGCATCGCCGAGACCATCGTGCGCACGCTCTGCGACCTGGACCTGGGCGGTGGCGCACTCGTGCTGGCCGAGCAGAATCGCACGCTGGTGGAGGGCCGCATCGACCGCATCGTCCGCATCCATGCCGGCAAGGTCGCCAGCATCGAGCCCGGAACCCCCGCCCAGGAGCCCGCGTGACCGACGTCCTCATCACCGCGGTCTTCCTGGCCGCCGTCTACTCGCTCGTCGCCCTCGGCCTGTCGCTCACGTGGGCCGGCCTCGGCTTCCTCAACCTCGCTCACGGCGTCACCTACTCGGCCGCCGCGGTTGGCGCCTACGAGGCCTCGATCCACATCGGCGGCAACGCATTCGTGGTGCTGATCGGCGGCATCGTCAGCGGCGCACTGGTCGGCCTCGTGATCTTCCTCGTCGTCTTCCTGCCGCTGGACGGACGGCGCAACTTCGATCTGCGCACGTTGATCGCGACGCTCGCGCTCGCACTCCTGGGCGAGAACCTCCTGCTCGACAAGTTCGGGCCCCAACCCCAGACCTTGCCCGAGATCTTCAGCTGGCTGCCGACGATCAACATCGGAGGCACCAACGTGACGAGCGACCAGGAAGGGGCCGTGCTCGCTGCGATCGTCCTCGTAGCGGCATTCGTGGCGTTCCTGGACGGCTCGCGGATCGGCCTCGGCGTGCGAGCGCTGACCCAGAACGTGGAGGGCGCTCGACTGGTGGGCATCGATCGGCGCACGGCGGCATTCGCGATCCTGCTCACGTCCGGCGCGCTCGTCGGCGTGGCTGCCGTCCTGCTCGGCCCGGTCTACTTCGTGTCCTACAACAACGGCCTGCAGCCGATGATCAAAGGGCTGACAGTCGCGATGCTGGGGGGCCTCGGCTCCGTGCGCGGCACGATCGCGGCGGCGGTGATCGTCGCCCTCGTCGAGGCCCTGACCGCCACCTACATCGGGGCCGAGGACGTGCTCGTCTCGCTCTTCGTGCTGATCGCAATCGTGCTGCTCGTGCGGCCGCGCGGGCTTGCCGGCATCCTGGAGACGACGCGTGCGTAGAGCCTTCGACCTTGCGTTCTGGCCCGTCGTGATCGTGCTGGCCGTCGTGCTGCCACCGCTCTACAACGACTCCTACGTGATGGCGGAACTGGTGCTCTTCGGCATCTACTTCGCGATCAACCTGATGTGGTCGCTCGTGCTCGGCACCGCCGGACTGTACTCCTTCGCAACGCTCGCGTTCGTGGGTGCCGCGGCCTATTCCTGCGCCTGGCTGTCGATCAACCATGGTCTGCCGTGGTGGGCGTACGCGCCCGTCGGCATCGCCGTCGGTGCCCTCGGCGGGCTGCTCGTCGCCCTCCCGGCCGTGCGTCTGCGCGGCGTCTACTTCGCCCTGCTCACGATCGGACTGGTCGAAGCCTGCAACCAGTACGTGACCGGAGACACGGCCAACCTGGGCGGCGCCCAGGGACTCGTCGGGGCCGACTCGATCATCCCGCCCAGCAAGCAGGGCTTGATCGACGGCTACTACTACGCCTACGCCGGCATCGGCGTGATCGTGATCGTGGCGCTGCTCGTCTACTGGTGGGTGTCGTCGGGCCGCCTCGGCCTCCGGTTGCGCACGGCGCGCGAATCGGAGCCCGTGGCGCAGGCGCTCGGGATCGACATCCCGCGAGCGCGTCTGGCGGTCTTCGTGATCACCGCCGCCGTGCTCGGACTGGTTGGAGCGTTCCGGGCCTCCTACGACGCCGGCGCCAACAAGAGCGTGTTCGACTTCTCGACGCTGCTCCTGCTCTTCGCGATGATCGTGGTCGGCGGCATCAACTCGCCCAGGGGGATCCTGCTGGGCACAGCGCTCCTGCAGTACATCGAGCAGCACTACGTGAGCTGGGGCGCTCCTCGCCTCATCCTGCTCGGCGCGATCATGCTGCTGATCACGCTCTTCACGACCGACGGCCTCGCCGGCATCCCCGATCAGATCGGGCGGGCGCTGCGCGGCCGCGGCGCATCGGCAGCCGACGACGCCGCCCCGGCGGCGATGGGAGGAGGACCATGAGCGACGACGGGAGCGCTGCCCGCGTGACCGAGCGGATCGACGCGCTGCGCGACGAGCTCGTCGACCGCATCTCGCGCGCAGTGCAGATCGCAAGCGTCAATCCCAAGTACCCCGGCCAGGTCTACGACGAGGTCGTCGGCGGCGAGGGCGAGGTCTCCAAGCTCGTGGCCGAGGTCTATACCGGGCTCGGTGCGGAGGTCGATCTGTGGGCGATCGAGCCCGGGCGCGAGAACGCCGTCGGCGTCGTCCGGGGCACCGGCGGGGGCCGCTCGCTGATCTACAACGGGCACGTCGACGTCGTCCCTCCCGGTGACCCGGCCAAGTGGAAGAGCGGTGACCCCTTCTCCGGCCGCATCGAGGCGGACCGCGTCTGGGGGCGCGGCTCGACCGACATGAAGGCCGGCATCCTCGCGCAGGCCTTCGCCGCCCGCGCGCTCGCGGAGTGCGGCGTGAAGCTGAAAGGCGACCTCATCCTCGAGGCAGTGGTGGGCGAGGAGGTCATGGATCACGAGTGCGGCGTGACCGCGACCGTCAAGCGCGGCTACAAGGCCGACGCGGCGGTGGTCTCCGAGCCCAGCGCGCCGCCGGCACCGCTGGCGGTGATCCCCGTCTCCCCCGGCCTGCTCTGGTTCTCGGTGACCGTGCCGGGGAAGGCCACGCACGCCTCGATGCGCGGGCCGACGATGCGCGCCGGCGGCGACATGAGCGTGGGCGTGAACGCGATCGACAAGGGCGTGTTCATCTTCCAGGCGCTGCGCCAGCTCGAGGACGAGTGGGGCCTGACCAAGCAGCATCCGCTGTTCGAGCCCGGCCACTTCACGATTCATCCGGGCGTCGTCACCGGCGGCCCCTACGGCGTGCTCGTGCCGTTCGTGATCTCGGAGTTCATGACGATCGAGTACTGCGTCTGGTACCACCCGGAGGAGGACCCGGAGGACGTCAAGCGCGAGATCGAGCAGCACATCGCCCGCGCTGCGAGCATGGACGTGTGGCTCCGCGAGCACCCTCCGGTCGTCGACTGGAAGATGAACTGGCCGGCCAACACGCCGGAGGCCGACGAGATCACCGCGGCCACCTGCGCGGCGCACGAGCGCTCGGCCGCCGGCACGCGCTTCGAGGGGCCTGCGGTCGTCTGTGGCTTCGCCGCCGTCGAGGACGCCAGCTGGCTGACGATCGGCGGGACGCCGGCGATCAGCTACGGGCCCGGCGACCTGCGCGTGGCGCACGCCGACGACGAGTACGTGCTGATCGACGAGGTGCTCTGTGCAGCGCGCACCTACGCGCTGCTCGCCATGGACTGGTGCGGCGTCTCCTGAAAGGATCCAAGTGCAGGCGGTCGACAAGCAGATCGAGGTCTACATCGAGTTCCAGAAGCGCCTGCGGGCGCGTGTGCGCGGACTCCTCACGCCGGAGTTGGTCGCCGAGCACGAGGCCAACCCGCTCGGTCCCCACTCCGACGACCTGCAGCGCGTGCTCAACTACTTCCGCCAGCAGCCCCAGCCGGGCAAATACATCCTGGTCGCGGTGAAGCCCTGGGAGGAGTACCGCATCGCGGTACTCTCGGGCCGGCGCGGCGAGCTGCACAAGGTGCTCGACGACGAGCGCTTCGCGAGCGAGGAGGAAGGGCTCCACGGCATCTTCCTGCGTCGCGTGCGCGATCTCGGCGAGGCCGACGCATGAGGCCCGCGACCATTCACGGCTACGCGGACCGGCTCTCGGTGGCGCCGGGCGAACCGATCGAGTTCAAGGTCTCGACGGACGTCGCCGGGAGCTACCGCGCCGACGTGGTGCGCCTGATCCACGGCGACACCAACCCCGCCGGCCCCGGCTTCAAGGAGCGTGTCGTCGACTCGCCGGCCAACGGCGAGTACGAGGGCCGCTATCAGCCGGTCCACTCCGGCTCGCACGTGACCGTGTTCGACGCGGCCGGGCACCTCGCAATCGCCGGTGCGCTCAGCGTCCACGTCTTCGCGATGCCGACCACGCCGGGCAAGGGCGTGCAGCGCATCCTGGGCCGCATGCCGGCCGGCGGCATGGCCGGATACGCGCTCGAGATCGCCGGCGGACGGCTGCGGCTGACGGTCGGCGACGGGTCGGCGACAGTCGAGGTCGAGTCGGACACGCCACTGCACGGGTCCTGCTGGTACTCCCTCGGCGCGACCTACGACCCGGCGACCGGCCAGGCGGCGATCTACCAGGCGCCGGTGCGCAACTCGTACAACAGCTTGCTCTCCCCCATGGTCGAAATGCCGGGACGCTCGCTGGTGAGAGGCTCCGCGCCGATCGCCCCTGCCGATGCGGCCGTGAGCTTCGTGATCGCGGGCGACCCGGCCGCCGGCAGCCACTTCAACGGCAAGCTCGACGGTCCCAAGGTCTGGCGGCGCGCGCTCGCAGAGGCCGAGCTCGACTCGCTCACGGCGGGCGGCGAGGCACCCGGAAACGGGCTCGTCGCGCACTGGGACTTCTCCGACGGCATCGGCCCGCGTGGCGTTCCGACGGATCACGTGCGCGACGTCGCCGGCCTCGACCTCTTCGGCGTGTGCGTCAACCAGCCGGCCCGCGGCATGACGGGCTGGAACTGGGACTGCAGCGAGGAGTGCTACCGGCACGCGCCACGGCTGTACGGCGCGATCCACTTCCACGACGACGATCTCGA
>JALYLC010000560.1 GCA_030774435.1 Actinomycetota bacterium | reverse complement strand
GCGACCGCGACGGCGATCGCCGTGCTCTCCGGCGAGGGATCCGACTCTACGAGGGCGTCGATCTCACCGGTCTCGCGATCGTCGGCGACCACAGCGGCGCCGCGCGCAGCGGCCGCCGCCTCGTCATCGACCTCGAGGCGTATGGCCACGGCGGTGATGTTGTCCTCTCCACCTGCGGCGTTGGCCGCGGCGACGAGCGCATTCACGGCGGCATCGAGGTCGGCGTGCTCGGCGAGCGTGCTCGCGATCGCGGCCTCGTCCACGAACCCGGTGAGCCCGTCCGTGCAGAGCAGGATGACGTCGCCCGAGCGCGCCGGAGTGGTCCAGGTGTCGACGTCCACCTGCCAGTCCGCCCCCAGCGCGCGCGTGATCACGGAGCGCTGTGGGTGCAGCGCTGCCTCTTCGGGCGCGAGCGCCCCGGCCTTGACCCACTCCGCCACCAGCGAGTGATCGTCGGAGAGGCGCGTCAGCACGCCTCCGCGCCACAGATACGCCCGCGAATCGCCGACGTGGGCGAATGCCACCGACCTCGGGCCGACCAGCGCCGCCGTGACGGTCGATCCCATGCCGGAGGCGCGGGGATCGGAGGTCGCTCGCTCGGCCACGCGCCGGTTGGCGAGGCGGACGGTGGATGCCAGGCGCTCCTCGTCACTGCCATCCTCGACGAGCTCGCCCAGCGCCTGGACGGCGATGCGCGAGGCGAGCTCGCCCGCCAGCGCCCCGCCCATCCCGTCGGCGACGGCGAACAGCGGCGGCTCGGCGTAATAGGCGTCTTCGTTCTTGCGCCGGACGCGGCCCGCGTGCGTGGCAGTGGCGTAGTCGACGACGCCCACGCTACTCCTCGTAGCGCAGCTCGGTCTCGCCGATGCGCAACTCGTCGCCGGTCCGCAGCACGTGCTCGCCGGCCAGTGGCGCCCCGCCCACGAAGGTGCCGTTGGTAGAGCCCAGGTCGCGCACGATGCGCGCGCCGTCGCGCACGAGCACGGCACTGTGCCGGCTCGAAGCGTACGGATCGCCCTCGAGCACGACGTCGTTCTCGGCGGCGCGTCCGAAGGCGACATCGCCGTCGAGTCGCACGAGCGTGCCCGGCGGGTAGATCGGGCTCGACAGCACGACGAGCCGCGGGCCGAGGGGGATCTCACCGGCCAGCCGGCGGAACGACGTGATCTCCGTCGCGGAGCCGGACGACGGCACGGCGCGCAGGTCGCGCGCCTGGATGCGCAGAACGCGCCAGACGAAAAGGAACAGCAGGACGACGAAGCCGGCCTTGAGTGCGAGCAGGAGCTGGTCGCTCACGCGGCGCTCCTGTGACGCGCGCTCATGTCGTCCGGCGCTCGAACGTGAGGCGACTGTTGCCGAGCGTGATGCGGTCGCGATCGGCCAGCGGGTGCTCGCGCACACGCCTGCCGTTCACGATCGTGCCGTTCGTCGAATCCAGGTCGACCAGGACCACCACCGCGCCGCGCCTGCGGATCTCGGCGTGCCTGCGCGAGACGTTGCGGTCGTCGAGGACGATGTCGCAACCGGGCGCGCGGCCGATCTGCAGGACCGGGCCGTCGATCACGGTGCGCTTGTCGTCGTGGATCAGCACGAGCTCCTCACGTGGCTCGGGTCGCGCGATCATCGTCTCGTCCGGCGGCGGCGCGTACGGGCTGGGCACTGCGGGCGGCGCCTCCCCGGTCGGCGGCACCGACGGGACGGCCGGGACCGTCGGCACGTCGGGCAGCGGGACGCGCGGCAGCGGTGGCATATCCGGCAGCGGCGGGACGAACGGCGGCGGAACGAGCTCCTCGACGGGCTCCGGGTCGAGTGGCAGGGCGGGGAACGCGGGGAAGCCGCCGGGCGGCTCGGACGGGTCCGGATCGAGGGGCGAGCGCACGGGCTCCTCGGGCTCGGCCTCGGGGACCGACGGCACATCCAGCGCCGTCTCCGGCACGAGCGGGGCGGGTGGCACCGGCGGCTCGACCGGCGGCGTCCAGGGCGCGGCGGGTGCCGGGGGAGCGGCGGGGGCGGGAGCGGCCTCGGCCGCAGGCGGCGCCATGGCGTCGAGCGGCTCCTCGTCATCGCGCACGAGGGCCGTCGAGATGCCGAAGATGCCCGTATGCAGCGAGGACTCCGTCTCGAAGCGGACGCGCGGGCGCGTCGGCATCACGTAGCCGGCCCGGCGGGCGTGTTCCGCGAGGTAGCTCGCCAGCTCGTTGCGGAGCGAGGCCTCGAAGTCGGCGAAACGTGTGCGGTCGCGCGGACTCAGGTAGATCGTGTACTCGTTGGGCGCGTAGGTCTGCGTGACCGACACGACCTTGCCCTCCTCGAGCTCCTTGGCGAGCTTGCGGGCAAGCTCCACCGGCGCCACGCTGGCGCGGAAGAGGCGGCCGACCGAACCTTCGACGACCCGCTCGAGTCGGCTCTCGATGCTGCGCAGGATGCCCAACTCACTCCTCCGCCGGTACCGGCTTCCCGGCCGGCGCGTCGTCATCGGGCGCACGCACGCCCAGCGCCAGCAGTATAGCCACGGCCCAGATTGCCACGGCCGAGCGAACCGCCGGCTCGGGTGCGGCGCCCGCCAGGGCAGGCAGCGCGGCCTGCCCTGCCAGCAGGCCCGCGAGCCACGCCCCGATCAGCGCGCCGCGGCGCGCAGAGGCGAGGATGTACGGCAGGACGGCGGCCGCGAGCGCCCAGGCCGCGCTCTGTACGAGCAGCGGCGCGCCTGCTCCCGCGAGCAGGCTGCGGGCCACTCCTCCGGCATCTCCACTCCCGGAGAGGCCGCCGGCCAGCGGCACGGCGGCCCAGAGTGCGATTGCGAACGGCCCGGCCGCGCCCGCCAGCGCACGACCGAGCACGCTGCGCAGGCTGCCTGCGGCGAGCACGTAGAGCGGCCACAGGAACACCGCCGCAAGCAGCGGGGCGGCAGCGGGCAGCAGCGCGCGGCGACCTGCGCGCACGCACGCGATCAGCCATGCGCCACCGGCCAGCACCGCGCACCAGGCGAGGCCCGCCGAGACATCGCCGAGCGCGGGCACGCAGACGGCCAGTGCGAAGGCAGCGGCGAGCCAGGGTGAGGCCAGCGCGAGCAGGGCGCCCGCGAACGCGAGCGGCAGCACGAGCCCGGCGGGCCAGAACGGGAAGGCTCCGAGCACCGAGGCGATCAGGAGCGCGCAGCAGCCACTGCCGGCCGCCAGGCGCGCGGCCCTGCGCTGTCC
>JALYLC010000559.1 GCA_030774435.1 Actinomycetota bacterium | reverse complement strand
CGCACGTGCGCTACGGCGAGGACATCGCCGTGCTGGCCGGCGACGCGCTGCTCAACCACGCGTACGCGCTCGTCTGCGATGCGCGGGGCGGCCCCGAGGCCCGTCGCGTCGCGGCGCTGCGCGAGCTCACCTCGGCGGTCGGCCTGCAGGGGATGATCGGCGGCCAGTATCGCGACGTGCGGCCCGAGGACGCCCTCGACCCGGGCGGCCTGGAGCGAACCTCGCGCCTCAAGACGGGCGCGCTGCTCGGCGCCTGCGCAGCCTGCGGAGCGATCGTGGCGGGGGCAGGCGACGCGGACATCGCCACCGCGCGCGCCTTTGGCGTCGAGCTCGGGCTGCTGTTCCAGATCGTGGACGACGTACTCGACGAGACAGGGGACGACGACGCGCTCGGCAAGCCGGCCGGCTCGGACGCCCGCCGCGGCCGCCGAACGTTCGCAAGCGAGCTGGGCCTGGCCGGCGCGCGCGAGCGAGCGACCGAGAGCGAGCGCGACGCCCGCGAGCTCCTCGCGAAGCTCCCCGAAGCCGCGCACGCCCCGCTCGCAGCGCTGGTGAGCCTGGTCGCAACCCGAGACCGCTGACCGGCGCTTGCATAAATCGGAGTCAGACCCCGATTTATGCATTGACCCAAGTCATCCACCGGCCTGTGCCGTAGTGGCCTCCGATCGTGCCGGAATGGGCTCCGCCGCGCGCTCTCACGGCGTGCCGGGCAGCCATGCCCGACAATGCGCGCGTGACTCGACTCGATCAGCTGCTCTGCGAGCGTGGCCTCGCCGAGACGCGCAGCCGCGCCCAGGCGCTCGTGATGGCTGGGCGGGTGCGCGTCGACGGGCGCCTCGTCACCAAGGCGGGGATGCCCACCTCGGTTGATGCTGAGCTCGAGGTCGAGCAGGGGCCGGCCTACGTCTCGCGGGGCGGTGACAAGCTGGCGACCGCGCTCGCGGCCTTCGCCGTCGACGTCTCCGGCCTCGTCTGTCTCGACGTCGGCGCTTCGACCGGCGGCTTCACCGACTGCCTGCTGCAGCGGGGGGCAGCGCACGTCACGGCGCTCGACGTCGGCCGCGGGCAACTGCACGAGCGCCTGCGAGCCGACGACCGCGTGACGCTGCTCGAAGGCGTCAACGCCCGCCTGCTGGCTCCTGGCGATCTCCCCGCGCCGGCGGCTACGCTCGCCGTCGTCGACGTCTCGTTCATCTCCCTCGCGCTCGTGCTCCCGCCGCTCGTCGCGGTGCTCGGGCATCCCTACCGGCTGCTGCCGCTCGTGAAGCCGCAGTTCGAGGCCGGGCGCAGCGAGGCGCGGCGCGGCGTCGTGCGCGACCCCGCGATCCATGCAGCCGTCCTCGAGCAGGTCGCGGCTGCAGCGAAGGACGCCGGCGGCGTCGTGCTCGGTGCCTGCGAGAGCGGCCATCCCGGCCCGGCCGGCAACCGCGAGTTCTTCCTGCACATCGTCTCGAGCGATCACCCGGAGGCCGCCGGGGCGCCCGCCGATCCGCTGCCGCTGCTGCGCGATGCCGTCGCCTGATAGCCGCCTCAGCGTGCGCCGCGTGGCGCTGATCTCACGTCGCGCCGCCGGGGAGGCCAGGGAGCGCGTCGCGAGACTGGCCGCCGAGGCGGGCGTCGAAGTGCTGCCCGACTCCGAGGTCGCGGGAGCCGACCTCGTGATCGTGCTCGGCGGCGACGGCTCCGTCCTGCGCGCCCTCCAGCTGGTGTCCGGTCGCGGCATCCCGGTCTTCGCCGTGAATTTCGGCCGTGTCGGCTTTCTCACGACGGCGGAGCCGGACGAGCTCGAGAGCGCCGTGACGCGGGCGCTCGCGGGAGAGCTGCGCTTGGTCGAGCTCGCAACGGTGCAGGTGGAGCGCGAAGGCAAGCGCGCGGGTGCGGCCGTGAACGACGTCGTCGTCGCCAGCGACGTCCAGGGCCGCATCGCGCGCCTCGGCTGGAACGTCGACGGCGTCGACCTCGGCGAGCTGGCCTGCGACGCCGTGATCGTCTGCACCCCGGCCGGCTCGACGGGCTACGGGCTGTCGGCCGGCGGTCCCGTGCTCGACTGGGGCGTCGAGGCCCTGGGGGTGACGTTCGTGGCGCCGCATACGCTCACGGCGCGCCCGCTGGTGCTGCCGCGCGGCGCCCGTGTCGAGGTGGCCAACCGTGCACGCGAGCTTCCCGTGCGCGTGATCCTCGACGGCGTCCAGAGCGATCGCGTGCTCGCGCCCGGCGAGGCCGTCACCGTCTCACTCGCGCCCGAGCGCACCGCGCTCGGCCTCCTGCCCGAGGTGGCGTTCCTGCAGCGCTATCGCGACGCCTTCACGCGCTGATGCTCGAGGAGCTCGTCGTCGAGAACCTCGTGCTCGTGCGCTCGGCGCGTCTGACCCTGCATCCGGGGCTCAACGTCCTGACCGGCGAGACGGGCGCCGGCAAGACGATCCTCGCGGAGGCGGTCGGGTTGCTGCTGGGCGGCCGCGCCGATGCCGCGCTGGTCGGCCCGGCGGCATCCGAGGCCTACGTCGAGGCGACGTTCTCCGACGCCGAGCTGCCCGAGGAGCTGAGCGAGCTCGCACCGGAGGGCGCCGAGGGTGTCACGGTCGCGCGCCGAGTCGGGCGGGAGGGCCGCTCGCGCGCGCTGCTGTACGGCCGCAGCTGCACGCGCGACGACCTCGAGCGCATCGGCCAGTCGCTGATCGAGATGGTCTCGCAGCACGAGGCGCGGAGGCTCGTGCGCCCCGCGGTGCAGCTCGACCTGCTCGACG
>JALYLC010000558.1 GCA_030774435.1 Actinomycetota bacterium | reverse complement strand
GTTCAGGCCCGGCCCCGCCGCGAAGATGCCGAGACAGTTCGGGCCGATCAGCCGCGCCCCGTGGGCGCGCACGCGCGCGAGCAGCTGCTCCTGTCGGCGGCCCCCTTCGATTCCGGTTTCCGCGAACCCGGCCGAGATCACGCACAGCGCTTTCGTGCCCTTGCGCAGCGCCGCCTCTGCCTCGTCGAGCACCGCATCGGCCGGCACGCAGAAGACGGCGAGGTCGACGTCGCCGGGAATATCCGCGATCGACGGATACGCCTGGACGCCCGCGACCGCCGCGGCTTTCGGGTTCACGGGGTAGGCGATGCCGGTGAAATCCGCCTCGAGGATGTTGCGAAAGAGCTCGCCGCCGATCGAGCCGCGCCGCGTGGAGGCGCCGACGACCGCGACCGTGCGGGGCGCGAAGAACGGTGCGAGCGAGGCGGCAACCGCCACATGGTCTCGCTCGTCGACGGCCGCCCGGTACGTCTCGGTGGGCGCGATCGCGAGCCGCACCTCGGTCGTACCGCTTTCGAGGCGGCGGGAGACGGCGAATCCTGCGTCCGCGAAGACGTGCAGCATCGGCCCGTTGTCCGGCATCACCTCGGCGACGAAGGTGGCGATGCCTGCCTCCGCAGCCGCCTCGGCGAGCTGCTCGAGGAGCCGCGTGCCGAGACCGTAGCCCTGGAGCTCGTCAGCGACGGCGAAGGCGACCTCCGCGCAGGCGGGGTCGCGGAGCCGGACGAAGTTCGCGAGCGCGACCACCCGGTCGGCTCCTCCGTCGGAGGACAGCGTGCCCATCAGCGCGCCCGAGTCCTCCCAGTCCGGCTCGACGAAGGGCTCGACCGTCGCCGGCCCGACCGTCGGGAAGCCGTGGAAGCGCTGGTACACGCTCCGCTCGGAGAGCTGCATGAAGAAATCGACGAGCGCGCCCACATCGGTCTTGTGCGGGGGTCGCAGCCTGAGCGTGCTCCCGTCTCGCAGGATGACGTCGCGAATGTCCGGGGCTGCCAGTGCCATCCTGTGCAGTGTCGGCGCCGGGCCGGCAGGAGGGCATCGGGCCGGCCTCGGAGCCAGGTTCGGTAGTTCGCCGCAGCGGGCCTGTGGCCCCTGCGGATGTTACAACGGCCACGTGCCTCTTGAATCCGGCCAACCCGATCCGCAAGGAGGCACAGGAATGACGGCAAAGAAACTCTTCGAGTTCGGCGGGTACACCGCCGCAGCGATCCTCGTCGCCTTCGGCATCGCGGCGCTCGTGCTGGGCGTCACCGGCCGGAGCGAGGTTCGCACCGACGTGAAGCGCGAGCAGGTCGTCGGCGAGCCCGACATGAACAAGACGGCGATCCTCGCCGAGGCCAAGCAGGCCGGGCTGCCCGCGAGCATCCTCGCGACGTTGCCGACGTGCAACGTCGCCGGCAAGGCGATCAACAGCGGCGCCCGCGCGAAGTGCTTCGCCAGCTACATGCGCATCCACACGCTGGAATCGACCGGCGGAAAGACATACGCGCAGCTGGGCCGCTACCTGACCAAGGATGGCAAGGACACGAGCGACGCGGCGTTGGCGGCCACGGATCCGAAGACCGGGCAGCCGGTCGCGAACCCCAAGCGCGACCTCTGGGTGACCGAGCTCGCGATCTCGACGGCCCTGAACACCTCGTTCTTCGCCGAGCAGGTATCGCTCTTCAGCATCGTGGTCGCGATCGCGCTGTTGCTCACCGGGCTCGGCTTCGGAATCCTCGCCTTCATGACCTTCAGGTAGCTGCCGGCGCACGAGGCACGGATGGCCGCCGCCAAGACCGCAGCGGTGAAGGTGACGCCCCAGACAACGTAAGTTCCGTCAAAGCTCTTCACGAAACGGGCCGGCATCACCGGCCCGTTTCGTTTCGCCGGCTCCGTGTTTTTCCGCGGCGCGAGTGCGGGACCGCACGGATGGCACGGGCGCGGCCGCATTGCAGACTGAACGCGTGCTCGAGACCGCAGAAGCACCCGCGCAACAAGCCGCCGAGGTCGAGCCCGGGACACAGGACAGCCTCCAGCAGCTGCTCTCCGAGATCTCCTCGCGCCACCTCCTGACCGCGGCTGAAGAGGTCTTCCTCGCCAAGCGGATCGAGCGCGGGGACGTCGAGGCAAAGCATCGGATGGTCGAGTGCAACCTCCGCCTCGTCGTCTCGATCGCGAAGCGCTACCAGGGGCTCGGCCTGCCGCTGCTCGACCTGATCCAGGAGGGGGCGATCGGCCTCAACCGCGCAGTCGAGAAGTTCGACTGGCGGCGCGGCCACAAGTTCTCCACCTATGCGACCTGGTGGATCCGGCAGGCGATCCAGCGCGCGATCTCCAACAACGCGCGCACGATCCGCATCCCCGTGCACATGCTCGAGCGGCGGCGGAAGG
>JALYLC010000557.1 GCA_030774435.1 Actinomycetota bacterium | reverse complement strand
CGCGGAGCTCGTCGCGGGGGCGAAGGCGCCGACGCTGGTGGTCGGGGCCGGCGCCGACGAACCCGACACGTGGCGGGCGCTCGTCGCGCTGGCCGAGCGCCTCGTGTGCCCGGTCTGGCAGGAGTCGTTCAGCGCGCGTGCCGGATTCCCGCAGGATCACCCGCTCTTCGCGGGCCACCTGCCTGCCGACCGCATCCGCCTGCGCGAGACGCTCGCGCCGCACGACCTCGTGCTCGCGATCGGCTCTCCCGTGTTCAGGCAATACCCCTTCATCCCGGGGCCGTTCGTGAACGACGGGACCCTGGTCGCGATGGTCAGCGACGACCCCGCCGAGGTGCATCGCAGCACCGCCGACCTCGCGGTGCTCGCAGCGCCCGGGCCCGTGTGCGACCAGCTCGCCCGGGTCGTGCCGGCACGCGAGGGCAGGCCCTCAGCCGTCCCCGCGCCTCCTGCCCCGCCGGTGGCTCCGGCTCCCGGCGAGCCGCTGCGCGCCGGTCATGTCTTCGCAGCCATGGCCGAGCGTCTGCCCGCCAACGCGATCGTGATCGAGGAGTCCCCGTCGAGCCGGCCCGAATTGCTGGTGCGCCTGCCCGCGCGCGAGTCGCTCGGCTCGCTGAGCCCCGCCATGGGCGGGCTCGGCTTCGCGCTGCCGGCGGCGATCGGACTCCGCATGGCGCGGCCTGATCGCCCGGTCATCGCGATCGTCGGCGACGGCTCGTCGCTGTACTCCATCCAGGCGCTCTGGAGCGCCGCCCAGTACGGCGCGGGTGCGTTGTTCGTGATCCTGGCAAACGGCGGCTACGCGATCATGGACAGGCTCGCCGAGCAGGCCGGCGGGACGGCGCCATGGCCGGGCTTTTCGGTCGACGTCGCCGGCCTCGCCAGGGCGCTGGGCTGCGAGGCGCGCAACGTGGGCGACCACGCCGAGCTGCAGCAGGTCCTCGACGAGGTGCTGCCGGGGCTCGCCGACCGCGCCGAGCCCCTGCTGCTCGAGGTCGCAGTTGCACCCGACGCGACCTTCGCACCGTGACGACGCGCTTCCGCTCGCCGCGCAGGGACGCCAGCGAGCAGGTCGCCTTCGAGATCCGCCGCTACCTCGCCGCGCGCGACCTGCGGCCGGGTGAGCGCCTCGGAACCGAGCAGGAGCTCGCCGCCGAGTTCGGCGTCAGCCGCCCCACGCTACGCGAGGGCCTCCGCCTGCTTGCGAGCTCCCACCTGATCCGCGCCTCGCAGGGGCCGGGCGGGGGCATCTTCGTGGACAGCACGCAGAGCGAGGGCATGCGGCGCAACGTGAGCGAGTCGATCGCGGTGATGCTCGAGACCCATGACGTCTCGCTGCTCGAGCTCGTCGAGGCGCGCATCTCCCTCGAGGTGCCGCTGGCCGGGCTGGCTGCCCAGCACGCGACCGAGGCAGTGGTCGCGGAACTGCTCGCGGCGATCGGCGAGGCCCAGGGCAACCATCCCGCCTCGGAGGCGTTCCGGGCCGCGGACGCGCGCTTCCATCGCGTGATCGCGAGCGCGGCGCGCAACGAGCTGCTGCGGGCGTTCACGAGCTGGACGCTCGACGTCCTGCAACCGTCGCTGATCGACACGATCGGCACCTCGATCGACGGCGAGGCGATCCTGGATCAGCACCGCGCGATCCAGCGCGCCATCCGCCTCCGCCAGCCGGCCGCCGCTCAGCGCGCCATGCGCCGGCATCTCGACTACCTGAGCGAGCTCGTTCGCTCGCTCGACACGTCAACGCCGATGGGGGAACCGTGAAAGCGGCACTCATGCGCGAGTATCACCAGCCGCTCGAGTTCGTCGAGCGGCCGGTGCCGGAGCCCGGGAACCCGACCGACGTGGTCGTCCGCATCGGCGGCGCCGGAGTGTGCGCGACCGACCTGCATGCCATGGAAGGGCTGATGGAGCCCGCCGGCGTCACGCTGCCGCGCGTCCTCGGCCACGAGAACGCGGGCTGGGTGCACGAGGTCGGCAGCGGGGTCACGACGGTCGCGAAGGGCGACGCGGTACTCGTCTTCCCGCCGCACAGCTGCGGTCTCTGCGTTCCCTGCCGTCGGGGCCTCGACATGCTCTGCATCCATCACCAGTTCACGGGCCTGACCGTGGACGGCGGCTTCGCCGACTACGTGCTCGTCCCCGAGCGATCGCTGCTGCCGCTGCCCGCCGGCGTCGAGCCGGCCGCGGTGGCGCCCCATGCCGACGCGGGGCTCACGGCTTACCACGCCGTCAGGCGGCTGGCGCATCTGGCGACGCCCGGCACGACCGCGGTCGTGGTCGGCGTCGGCGGGGTCGGTCACATCGCGCTGCAGCTGATCCGCGAGCTGGGGGCGAGTGCCACGATCGCCGTCGACACCGATTCGAGGCGCCGCGCACTCGCCGGCGAGCTCGGGGCGGGCGAGGTCCTCGACAGCGCCGGCTCCGTCGCTGCGGTTCGCGAGCTGACGGGCGGCCGCGGCGCCGACCTGGTCTTCGACTACGTCGGCACGGACGCCTCGCATGCCGACTGCATGGCGATGCTCGCGCGCGGAGGCACCTACTCGATCGTCGGCTTCGGCGGCATCGTCAGCGTCCCCTCCGCTGCCTTGGTCGGCGGCGAGCAGACGGTGATGGGCAATCTCGTAGGCACGTGGCTCGACCTCTGGGAGGTCATGCAGCTGCACGCCGCCGGGCGGCTCGTGCTCAAGACCGAATCGCACCCGCTGGACTCCGTCAACGACGTGCTCGCAAAGCTGCGCGACGGCGAGGTCACCGGTCGCGCGGTGCTCGTCCCGGGTTAGCTCTCGGGCGCGGCGGTGTCGAGCACCGTGTCGAGTGCGGGCGCGGCGGCCTTGCCGCGCAGGAGATACGCGGAGCGCAGGAGATCCGGCTGCTCCGTCAGCTCCTTGGCCGTCCCCTCGTAGCGGATGCGGCCGCCCTCGAGCACGTAGGCCTTGTTCGCGAGCCCCAGCGCGATGTGCGCGAACTGCTCGATCAGGAGAATGCCGACGCCGGTCGCGGCGATGGCCTGGAGCACGGGCGCGAGGCGCTTGACGACCACCGGCGCAAGGCCGAGCGACAGCTCGTCGACGAGGATCACGCGGGGATGCGAGACGAGCGCCTGTGCGAGCACGACCATCTGCTGCTCCCCGCCGGAGAGCAGGCGACAGGTGATCCGCCAGCGCTTCTCGAGCTCGGGGAACAACTCGAGTGCGCGCGCGACGCCGCTCTTGGCGTCCGCCTTCGAGAGCGAATAGGTGGCCACTCGGAGGTTGTCCTCGACTGTCAGCCCCGGCAGGAGGCGCCTGCCTTCGGGGACGATTGCGACTCCGGCCCCGCGCACGTGCTCGGGCCGGCGGCGCGTGAGGTCGTGATCGCCGAGCAGGACGCGGCCGCTCGAGACGCGCAGCACGCCGCCGACGGCCAGGACGAGCGACGACTTGCCGGCTCCGTTCGGGCCCAGGAGCGTCGTGATCTCGCCAGGCGGGATCGCGAGCGATACCTCGTGCAGCACGCGGCGGCCGCCGCGCGAGACGCAGAGCTCCTCGAAGCGGAGCTCTGGACCGGCAGCCCTCTCGGTCGCGCTCATACCGAGTCCTCGCTCGTCAGGACTTCGTCGCTGGCTTCGACGTCCTCCGTGCCGAGATAGGCGCGCATGACGTTCTCGTCCCGAAGCACGTCGGCAGTCGTTCCCGTGGCGATCAGCTTGCCGAAGTCGAGCACGGCCGTGGTCGTGCAGCACGCCTGGACGAGGCTCATGTCGTGGTCGACGAGGATCACGAGTGCGCCGAACCGCTCGGGAATCCCCTGGATGACGCCGCTCAGATGCTCGGTCTCCTCATCCGGGAGGCCCGCTGCCGGCTCGTCGAGCAGCACGACCTTGGGCGCGCCCACGACAGCGCGTGCGATCTCGACGAGACGCCGGTCGCGCGCGCCCAGGCCGCCGACCTTGACGCCAGGCGGCACGTCGAGGCCCACATACTCGATTGCGCTCAGCACGTCGGCCCGCCTCGACGCTCGTCCGGCCCCCGAGTGCTCGTGGATCATCGCAACATTGTCGAACACCGAGAGCTGCTCGATTGCCATCTCGGTCTGGAATGTGCGCCGCAGCCCCCAGCGTGCCCGCCGGTAGTCGACCATCTTGAGCAGGTCGTCCCCGAATGCGCGGATCGACCCCGTCGCGGGCTTGACGAACCCGCTCAGCACGTTGAAGAAGGTCGTCTTGCCGGCGCCGTTGGGGCCGATCAGGCCGCAGGTGCCGCCCGGGAAGACGACGGTGACGTCGTCGATCGGAGTGACGCCGGCGAAGCGCACCGTCAATCCCTCGACCTCGATCATCCGGGGCTCCGATGGCCCGTGACGCGCCGGTACAGGACGAGCGCGAGCCGCCCCAGGTTCGCGAGGTCCTTGGGCATCTGCACCACGATCCCCCGAGGCGCCGTCAGCAGCACCTGCAGCAGGCCGACGCCGAAGATGATCAGCAGGAAGTTCGGATCGATGCCCCACTGCGCCTGGAACAGGAACGGGGCCAGCTGGCTGAACGCGCCGGCCACGACCGCTCCCCAGAGCGAGTAGATGCCGCCGATCAGCGCCGCCGCGAGCAGCGTCAGTGAATCTTCCGTCGGGAATCCGAAGGCGGTCGGCTGGCCGAGCTGCGCGGCGAGCAGCCCGCCGGCCACGCCGGTCGTGAACGACGCGAGCGCGAAGGCCCACAGCTTGTAGCGGACGATGTTCACACCCGCCGCGAGGGCTGCAGGCTCGCTCTCGCGGATCGACGCCCAGGCGCGCCCGGGCTTGGTGGCGAAATGCGCGGCGATCAGCAGGAACATGAGCGCGCAGACGACGATCGTGTAGCGGTAGTAGGCCGTATCGCCAGCCGCGATGCCGGGTCTGCTGACCGGCTTCAGCCCTGACAGGTCGGGCGTCGATGTGCGGCCGGTGAAGCCGTGACCGCCGTTCGGGAAGTTGATCGTGGTCAGCACGACATTCACGGCGCCGGCCGCCATCAGCGTGATCAAGGCCAGGTAGAGGCCGCTCAGCCGCAGCGCCGGCAAGCCGATCAGCACGCCCGCGACGCAGGTGATCGCGCCCGTCACGAGGAGCAGCACTGGGAACGGCAGGCCCGCGGCAAACGAGATACGCGTCGCCGTCCAGGTGCCGATGGCGAGCAATGCGATCTGGCCGAGCGAGATCATGCCGACACGGCCGTACAGGGTCACCAGGCCGGCGGCGACCACGGCATAGATCGCGACGGCCGTCAGAGTCTTGATCCAATCTCCCCCGAGCACGTTCGGGAGGACGAACAGCACGACAACCAGGAAGGCGGCGATCGCCGAGCTACGGGCGATCATGCCCTGCGTGGCCACCGCCGAGCGTGCGTCTCCGATGCGCACGGGATTACCCGGCCGTCCGCGAGATCGTCACGACGCGGTGCCGGCCGAGGTAAAGCAGCGCGACGATCGCGAGCACGAACGGCGCGGCGCTACGGTAGCTCGTGATCGACGAATAGGGGGTGGCCACCGCCTGGCAGAGACCCACGGCCAGGCCCCCGGCGAGCGTGACCCACAGCGACCGCAGCCGGCCGATCAACGCTGCCGCGAGCGCCGAGATCACGAGAAACGTGAGCGCGGTGTAGTCGAGCGATGTGTACAGGTCTGCGAGGAGGAGGCCGGCGCCGCCGCAGACCAGACCCGAGCCGAGCCAGGCCGCCATCTCGACCCTGCGCACGGGAACGCCCAGCGTCGCCGTGATCTCGCGGTCGCTCGCGAGCGCCCGCATGGCAATGCCGAGCTTGGTCAGACGCAGGAATGCCGTCGTCCCGACGGTGATAACGACGGCGAACGCGAGCGCGAGTATCTGCGTCAAGGTGACGGTCGCGCCGAAGACCGCGTAGCGATCGTTGGACGTCGGAAGCTGGAGCACCCGGACCGTTGCCCCTCCGACGGGGGCACGCCAGGCCATCACTCCGAGCAGTATCAAGGCGAGGGCGAGAGTGCCCATCATCTTCACGAGCGGGTCGCGTGCTGCGAAGGCGGGGCCGAGAACCATCCCGTAGAGGAGGTTCACGACCCCGCCGAACAGAATGCAGACCAGATACGCGAGCCAGTGGGGCCAGCTCGTGTGATTGACGATGTAGTAGGCGATCAGGGCGCCCGCAGCGCCGATAGCGCCGAACGCGAGGTTCAGCACTCCGGTGGCCTGGTAGAGCACCACCACTCCCACGCCGGAAAGCGCGTAGGCGCTCCCCAGCGCGAGCCCGAGGACGATGTACGGCTTGAGGAAAATCCAGTCCACGCCGAACACCGTCGTCGTCGCGAAGCTAATCATCGGCACTCACGGACGCCCTGATCTCGACACGTTCCTGCTACTTCCCGGTGTTGAGCTTGAACTGCTTCTCCCACACCCGCGTCTGCGCGATCTCCTTGTCGACGGCCTGGATAGCGAAGCACTTGTCTTCGGTCACGACGGCACCGGCTTTGTAGGTCACGGTGATGTCCCAGTTGCTCGGGATGTGGTAGGCCAATTTCTTGCCGACATACCACGGCTTGCAGAGCATGCTGGTCTTGACGTTCTTGAGATTCCGCACCGCGCTGTTGTACGACGCCGCGGTGATCGGCCCCGTAATGCTCAGCAGGGCCTGAGTCGCGAACTTCGCGTCCATGAATCCCATCTGGCCGAAGGCCTGGAGCGGGATGCTCGGCGCGTACTGCTTCGTGATCTGGCTGTACAGCACCTCATCAGGCGAGCCGTCCGAGATGTTGCCGAACTCCTGGTTGATGTGCATCTTCCCGTCGAACTGCGGGAACTGCTTTGCCATGAGCTCGTTGGCGATCGGCGTCGACGAGCCCCAGAGCACCTTGTCGACGAGGCCCTGGGCGATGGCCGCTTGCATGAGGGCCGGCGCCGCGTTCGGCGTGAAGTCGAGGATCACGCCGCCGCCGTCACCCGCCGCCTGCACGAGTTGCAGGATCGTCGAGTTCGCGTCGGTGATCGGAAGCTTGATCGGGAAGGCCTGGCCCTTGATGCCCGCGGCCTGTGCGACCTTGAGGACGCCGCCGTCGGCGTAGGCAGAGATCGTGTCGGGCGAGGCGGCGATGAGCGACTTCGCTCCGCGCTTGACGAGCGCCTGGGCAGCGCCGATGTTGCTGTAACGCGGGCCCATGTTCGACTCGACGTAGGTCGGCGTGCCGAAGCACTCCGCCTGCACCCCAGCGCCGATCACGGTGTAGCCCTTGGACTTGTAGTACTTCCAGTTCGTGCCGCACTCCGTGAAGCTCGTATTGCCGACGATCCCGACGGCCTTGTCGCTCTCGATCATCTTCTTTGCAAGCGCGGCCTGCTGCGTCGGGTTGAGTTGCTCGTCGTAGAGCTTGTACTTGATCGGGCGGCCGTTGATTCCGCCGTTGTCGTTGACACAGGTGAAGTAGGCAGCCGCGATCTTGCCGATCGTCGTGAAATCGGCGCCGGGGATGTTCATGTCCAGCCCGTCGATCTTGATCGGCTTGCCCGTCGCCTTCTTGCCGGTACCCAGGCCGCAGACCGATTTCGTCGCGGACGCGGTGCCCGAGCCGACTGGTGCCGCAGCGCCGGCGCCGGTCGCCAACGCCGCCGACAGCGCAAGGAGGCTGCCGACCACGCCTACGACACTGAGCTTGATCTTCGTCGATCTCATCAGGTCTCTACCCTCGATTCTCTAGCTTCGTCAGGATTGCATCGTCAGGACTGCATTACGCGGCGGTCGACGCAATAGGGCGCGCCCGCGATCACGACCTCGTCAAACTCGTCCTCCTTGCGCCGGATGCGGCAAACGACCTGCTCCTACGCTGTTAGACGGGGGCTCGGCTGCCATTCGTTAGGGGATCTCCGAGGAGATGGCAGCCGCCGTCTTGAGGACAGCGGGGGAAAAGCGTTCGATCAGGTCCGTCGTCAAGCCCATCGAGCGGTGGACTGCGAGGTTGATTGCCGCCACCACCTCGCCCGACCTCGCCCTGATCGGTGCTGCGATCGAACGGAGGCCGTAGGCGAGCTCCTCGTCGTTCACGGCGATGCCCGATTCGCGGATGTTCGCGAGCTCGGCGCGGAACGAGGCCTCGTCGGTGATCGTGTTCGGCCCGCGCTCGGTGAGCTCCACCTCCTCGAGGATGGCGGCCAGCCGATCGTCGGGCAGGAACGCGAGCATCGCCTTGCCCATGGCGGTGCAGTAGGCAGGCAGGCGCGCGCCGATGTGCAGGTTGAGGTCGATCTCGCGCTGGCCCGGTCGAGAGGCACGGCAGCGCTCGATGTAGACGATGTCTCCCCCGTCGAGGATGGCCATGTTGACCGTGTGGCCCGTCTCGTCGCTCAGCTGCTGCAGGTGCGGCGCCGAGATCTCGCGCACGTCCATCGAGTTGATGGCCGAGAAGCCGAGGTCGAGCACGCGCGGGCCCAGGCGGTAGCGCTTGCTCTCGCGATCCTGCTGCAGGTAGCCCAGGGAGGCGAGCGTGGCGACGTAGCGATGGGCGGTGCTGCGCGAGAGATCGAGTGCGCGGCCGATCTCGCTGACGCCCATCAACGGCTGTCCGGACTTGAAGAGCGCGAGCACCGCGAGGCCTCGCTCGAGCGACTGGGACATCCCCGGATCCACCGGCCGACGCCCTCCCGTCGTCTGGGCCTCAAAATTCACGTCCCGGATACTAGACTACTGTCTCAAGGAATGGAACACTGCGCGAGCAAGTCACCCCGCGTGCGTTCTTGCACCGGATGGAGTGACGCCGTCCCGTTCGCCCGAGCCGGCGCCGCCCACCCGTTCTGGTGATGTACTGACGGACCGAGCACAGGGAGATGCACATGAGCGTGGACATCCGGGAGAGCACGATGAAGAGGCTCTTCATCCACGGCGAGTGGAGCGAGGCAGAGGGCGCGCGCACGTTCGAGGATCGCGATCCCTTCAGCGGAGACCTCGTGGCCGAAGTCGCAGCCGGCTCTCGCGCCGACGCGCGGCGCGCAGTCGAGGCCGCGGCGGCAGCGGCGCCGGCCTGGGCGCAGACCCCGCCCGCCGTGCGGCAGGGCATCTTCCTGAAAGCCGCCGACGTGCTCGAGAGCCGCCAGGACGAGATCGTCTCGCTGCTCGCGCGCGAGACCGGGTCGACGTTCGGCTTCGGGATGTTCCAGCTGCACTTCGTGCCGGGGCTCTTCCGCCAGTCCGCCGCGCTGGCCTATGCGCCGCTCGGCGAGGTGATCCCGTCCGACACGGGCGCCTTCGCCATGGGGCTGCGCCGGCCGGTCGGCGTGGTGGGGGCGATCGCTCCGTGGAATGCGGCGCTCATCCTGTCCGCCCGCTCGATCGCCGCTCCGCTCGTGCTTGGCAACACCGTCGTGTTGAAGCCCTCCGAGTGGTCGCCCGTCGTGGGCGGCCTCATCTGGGGCGAGATCTTCGCCGAGGCGGGCCTGCCCGCCGGCGTGCTCAACATCGTCACGAACGCGCCCGGCGAGGCGGCCCCGATCGGGGACGAGCTCGTCGAGAACCCGCACGTGCGCCGGCTGAACTTCACGGGCTCGACCGGCACCGGCCGCAAGCTGGCCGAGGCGGCCGGCCGCCAGTTGAAGCGCGTCGTGCTCGAGCTCGGCGGCTATAACCCGCTGATCGTGCTCGGCGACGCCGACCTCGAGTACGCGGTCAACGCAACGGCGTTCGGCGCGTTCCTGCACCAGGGGCAGATCTGCATGTCGGCCCGCCGGATCATCGTCGAGCGCTCGATCTCCGACGAGTTCGTCTCGCGCCTCGTGGAGAAGACCAACGGCCTCAAGGCCGGCGACCCGAACGAGCACGACACGATCATCGGGCCGGTCATCAACGCAGACGCACTCGACATGATCAAGCGCAGGGTCGACGCTGCGGTGGCACAGGGCGCCAAGGTGCTCGCCGGCGGCGGGGCCGATGGGCCGTGCTACCGGGCGACGCTACTCGGCGACGTCCCGCCGGACTCCGAGTTCGCGCAGACCGAGACGTTCGGCCCCGTCGCGGCGATCGAGATCGTCGACAGCGCCGACCAGGCCATCGAGCGCGCGAACGCCTCGACCTACGGGCTCTCCTCCGGCATCATCACGCAGGACGTCGACCGCGGGCTCGCGCTCGCGGGACGGATCGACGCAGGCATCGTCCACGTCAACGACCAGCCCGTGGGCGACGAGCCGCAGATGCCGTTTGGCGGCGTCAAGGACAGCGGCTTCGGGCGCTTCGGCGGCAGCGCCGTGGTGGACGAGTTCACCGAGCTGCGGTGGGTCACCGTCCAGCGCGGATCGCATCCCTTCCCGTTCTGAAGATGAATCGCCCGGCCACGCGATGACCGTCACCCGGCTCACCTCGGCGGAGGAGGCCATCCGTCACGTGCGCACGGGCGACACCGTGATGGTCGGCGGGTTCGGGCTCGTCGGCGCGCCGCTGACGCTGCTCGATGCGCTGGTCGAGCAGTCCGACGCCACGGATCTGACGATCATCTCCAACAACATCGGCGAACCTGGCAAGGGGCTCGGCAAGCTTCTCCGCCAGGGGCGCATCCGCCGCGGGGTCTCCTCGTACTTCACTTCGAACCCCGAGGCCGTGGCAGCTGTGAACGCCGGCGAGATCGAGGCGACCCTGCTGCCGCAGGGCACCTTCGCGGAGGCGATTCGCGCGGGCGGTGCCGGCATCGTGGGCTTCTTCACCCCTGTGGGCGCGGGAACGATGCTCGCCGAGGGAAAGGAGGAGCGCGTCATCGATGGCGTGCCGTACGTGCTGGAGTGCGCGATCCGCGCCGACGTGGCGCTGGTGTTCGCCGCGCGCGCCGATACGCTGGGCAACTTGTGGTATCGCCGGACCGCCCGCAATTTCAATCCGCTGATGGCGACGGCCGCGCGGGTGACGATCGCCGAGGCCGGCGAGGTCGTGCCCGTGGGCGGCCTCGACCCCGAGTCCGTGATGACGCCGCACCTCTACGTCGACGAGCTGGTCGTCCAGGCGTGAGCGCAGGATGAGCGGCGATCCCAAGCGCACGATCGCGGCGCGGGCGGCGCTCGAGCTGCACGCGGGCGAGGTCGTCAACCTCGGCATCGGCATCCCGAACATGATCCCGGCGTTCCTCGACGATGACTCCGGCGTGTTCCTGCACACGGAGAACGGCCTGCTCGGAGTGGGTCCGCGCCCCGACGAGAACGAGCTCGACAGCGACATGATCGATGCGGCCAAGCGCCCTGTCACGGCCCTGCCGGGCGCGTCGTACTTCGACAGCGCGGCCAGCTTCGCGATGATCAGGGGCGGGCACATCGACGTCGCTGTGCTGGGCGCCCTCCAGGTCAGCGCCGGCGGCGACATCGCCAACTGGGCGGTGCCGGGCAAGGACGTGCTCGGCGTGGGCGGCGCCATGGACCTGGTCGTGGGCGCCCGTCGCGTGATCGTCACGATGACTGCGAGATCCTCGAGTGGCGATCCCAAGGTCGTGCCTCTCTGCACCTACCCGCTGACGGCAAAGGCCGCGGTGGATGTGGTGATCACGGAGCTGTCGGTCTTCCGCATCCGGCATGGCGGGCTCGTGCTCGTCGAGTTGCTCGACGGCGCCACACTCGACGACGTGCGAGCCGCGACCACGGCGGACTTCGCCATCGACCTGGAAGTCAGCCGCGCGAGCTGAGCGTGCATAAATCGGTGCCTGACCCCGATTTATGCAGGCCTACCAGGCGCCTGGCTCGCCGAGCAACTGGCCGCCGTCGATCGTGATCACGGCGCCCGTGATGAAGCTGGCGGCCGGCGATGCCAGCATCAGTGCCAGACCCTTCAGCTCCTCGGGCTCTCCCATGCGCCCGATCGGCACGAGCGCTGCCCATTGGCGCTCCGACTCCGGGGTCACGCCCCCGCCGATGCGCGTCTTGATCGGGCCGGGCGCGATGACGTTGACGTGGACACCGTGGGGTGCGAGCTCGAGCGCTGCCTGCCGGGCGACGTTGACGACCGCCGCCTTGCTCGCGATATAGCCGTAACAGACCATGGGGTCGGCACGCAGCCCCGCGTCGAGGCCGTCACGACGATGCGTCCAGACCGCTGCGGCTTCATCACGCCGGCCGCGGCGCGCATCGTGGAGAGGACGCCGTCGAGGTTGACGGCGACGACCTTGCGCCAGGCGTCATCGGCGACCGTGTGCAGCTCCTGCCCGCCGGCGTTGGCATAGCCCGGCACAGCGGCGATCCCCGCGTTCGCGAAGACGATGTCGAGACCCCCGTAGGCCGCGGCGGCGTCGGCGAACGCCGAGCGGACCGAGGCGTCGTCGGTCACGTCGACAACTGCCGTGCGGACGTCGCAGCCGCCAGCAGCCAGCCGGCCGGCCTGCTCGGCGAGCCTCTCTCTGCGTCGATGTCGGCGAGCGTCACGCGCGCACCGCACTCGGCCAGGACCTCGGCGGCGGCGAGACCGAGCCCGCTCGCGGCTCCCGTCACCACGGCACGGCGGCCGCGGACGTCGAAGAGGCGGGACGTCACTCCGCCGGGATCCATGCTCATCGCGTGTGCACCAGCACCTTCATGGCCTCCGCCGGGTTGGCGATCGCGAACGCGATCGCGGCCGGCGCCTCCTCCAGCGAGAACTCGTGCGAGATCAGCGGCTCGACCGCGTCTCGCCGGCGCGCGACGAGCTCGACGGCCTCCGCGAAGTCCTCGGCGCCGCAGGTGCTGACGCCGAGCACGTCGAGCTCGCGGAACGGCAGCGTGCCGATGCGCAGGGGCACCTCGTGGGTCGAGAGTCCCACGACGAGCACGCGGCCGGTCTGCGCGACCGCATCGAGCGCGGCGCGCATCGGCTCCTGGGCCCCGGTTGCCTCGACGACGACCTCCGGCTGCTCGCCACCGCTCCATGCGCGCGCGCGGGCGACGAGATCGTCGCCGTCCTCGAGCACGGCGAGGTCGGCACCGGAGGCGCCGCCGCGCTCGAGCCGCGCGGCCAGCCGGTCGACCATGAGCACGGAGGCGCCGCGGTCGAGGGCGGCGATCGCGACGGCCTGCCCGATCGGCCCCGCGCCGAGCACGAGGACGCGCTCGCCGGCCGCGATGCGGCCGCGCACCACGGTGCGCACGGCGATCGACATGGGCTCGATGAAGGCCGACAGCCGGGCATCCGTGTCTGCCACAGGGAAGGCCTGCGAGGCCGGAATCGAGACCCGCTGCTGGAGCGCGCCATCGCGATGGATGCCGATCAGGTCGATGCGCTCGCAGGCGTTGCCGCGCCCGAGGAGGCAGGCGTGGCAGCTGCCGCACGCGATCACCGGCCAGACAGCGACCCGCTGACCGGATGCGAGCCCCGGCGGGCACCCGGGACCGACGTCCTCGACGATCGCGGAGAACTCGTGGCCCTGGATGCGCGGGTAGAGCTCCTCGTCGCTGACCGAGCCCAGGTTGCCGTGAAAGTAGTGGAAGTCGCTGCCGCAGATGCCGATCGTCTCCGGCCGCACGACGACGCAGCCGCGCGCAGCCGGACCGGGCTCGGGGACGTCGACGACCTCCATCGTCGACCTCGCTCGCGTGACGGCGGCTCGCACGCCGTGACCTTACGGGGTCGGGGTGCCGCGTTTCAACGCGGCTTTTCGGCCACGAACGCGAAGCGCGAGACGCGCCGCTCTCGCGCCAGCGTCGCCACGGTGTCGAGGAAGCGCTGCCGGCGCTCGAAGCCCTCGTTGCCCTCCAGTTGCCTGAGCATCGGTGCGCGCTCGGCCCGGGCAGTGCAGCGCCGGCGAGCGACGGTGGCGACCGTCTCGGTGAGATCCTCGACGGAGGTCACCTTCAGCCCGGCGGCCCCGAGCAGGCGCTCGTCCTCGCCGGGCGGGGCGAAGTCGAAGTAGCCGATCGAGCTTCTCGTCGCGAGCTCCTGACTGGCGACGAGACCCGTGATCGTGACGGGATCGGTGACGAGCAGGCGCCCGCAGGGCACGAGCAGCCGCGCCCAGTCGGCGAACACGCCGGCGCGGCCCGGCAGGTGATTGAGGGCATCGAGGCAGAGGATCGCGTCGAACGATCCGTCCGGAAACGGCAGCGGCAGGCTGGCATCGGCTTGCACGAAGCGGGCGCGCGCTCCGACCCCGCTCTCCCGAGCGAGCCGGCGCGCGTTGGCGAGGCCCTCTCCCTCCCGGTCGACGCCCGTGACGGAGCACCCGCTGACGCGGGCGAGGTGCAGCCCGGGGCCGCCGGCCCCGCAGGCGACGTCCAGCAGCAGGCTGTCAGGGCCGAGCGCCAGCTGGGACGCGAAGCCCTCGAGCTCGGCCGGCGTCTGCCAGTTGTTCTGGCCGAGATCCTCACCGAACTCGACGCGCCGGATCTCCGCGTAGACCTCGGCCGCGAAGTCGCGGTAGTAGGAGCCGTAGTGACTGGTGACCTCGGGCTTCTTAGAGCGCATTTCTAAATGATCGTGGTGTCGGGAGCGGCTGGATCGGCCTGCAGTCGATCGCCAGGGCGCATTGCCGTGGAGCGTGGGTTTGATGGGTGGTGGGGCGCGCCCCGGCAATTGACTTCCGTCCGACCCGGGCGCTCGCTCGCTGCGCGAGGCGGGCCCGGGGCGTCGCAGGGCCACCGGCCGGCTCTTGAATGGGTTCCAACCGGATCTGCGAGCCGGCCGGCGCCCCTGCTCGCTCCATCCACCCCAGCCACACACGCTCATTCAGAAATGCGCTCTTACTCATCCGCCCGAGTCTACGTCTCGGCAAATCCCGCCAGCAGCCGGTCGGCCGCGGCCTCGAAGCGCTCGACGTCGCCGTAAGGCCGCGCCACGAGCATGGCACCCTCGAGGGCGCTCACGATCAACCGCGCTGCCTCGCGCGGCGATCCCTCGAAGGCCAGAGCCCCTTCGTCGCGGCCGTCCGCGAGCACGCCCTCGACCCAAGTCTCGTTCTCGTCGAAGAAGCCGATCACCGCGTCGCGCATGGGCGCAGGGAGTGTCTGGTACTCGGCCGCGAGCATCCCGCACAGGCACATGCGGTGATCGCGCAGGACGTCGCCGTAGAGGCGCGCGTACGCGCGGAGCTTTGCGGACGCGTCGCCGCCGCCGCCGTCGATTCCGGCCAGCGCGGCGTTGAAGCGCTGCGCGTAGCGCGTGATCAGCGCACGGCCGAGCTCGGCCTTCCCGGGGAAGTGGTAGTGCAGGCTCGCGGTCGTGAGCGAGAGCTCGCCGGCCACGTCGGCATAGCTGAAGCCGTTGAACCCGCGCATCTGCACGAGGCTCTCGGCACTGTCGAGGATGCGCGACGCCGTGTCTCCGTCGTCGCCCGCTCGTCCGCCCGCCATCGCTCAATCCTCCCATACCGGATGCACGGTTTGACACTCTACTTACTAGTAGGTAAGAATCACGCCATCAACCACGGCCGAACGAGCGGAGGATCATGCAGCAGACCGAGCACAAGAGCTTCACGGCACCCGAGGAGACGCGCGAATTCCCGAACGGGCGCGCCGAGATCCTCGAGATCGGCGGCGGCGAGGTCGGCCGGCTCACGTTCGCGCCAGGCTGGCGCTGGTCGAACGACGTGCAGCCGATCGCGAAAACCGACAGCTGCGAGGCGCCGCACTTCCAGTACCACGTCAGCGGGCGCCTCGCGATCCTCATGGACGACGGCACGGAATTCATCGCCGGTCCCGGCGACGTGACATCGCTGCCGAGCGGTCACGACGCCTGGGTCGTCGGCGACGAGCCCGTCGTGGTGGTCGACTGGTTCGGCGCCAGCAATTACGCGAAAGCCTGATCGTCAAGACTCGGGTGCATATCAAGGGGTCAGACCCCTTGATATGCACGCGCTCAGGCTGAGCGCACGCGGTCGAGCCAGGTGTGCGTGGCCGGGCCGAGCAACGGCTCGATCCCGGTCGTCACGTAGCGCGCGCCTCGCTCGAGCCAGGCCACCGCGCCCTCGGCGGTCGGGACTGTGACGCCCAGTACCTTGCCGGCGGCGAGCGTCGCTGCCGCTGCCCGCTCGAGGTGCTCCACGACGAGCGGGTGATCGCTCTCGCCCGGCACCCCGAGCGAATGCGAGAGGTCCGTCGGACCGAGGAAGACCACATCGACGCCGTCGGTCGCTGCGATCTCCTCGACGCGCTCCACGGCGTGGGCGCTCTCCACGTGCACGATCACGAGCGTCTCCTCGTTGGCCGTGCGGACGTAGTCGCCGAGCGCACCGCGCTCGCCGTAGTCGGCAGCGCGTATGCCCGCGAGGCCACGGGTGCCGCGCGGCCCGTACTTCACGGACTGCACGGCGCGTTCGGCGTCGGCGCCGTCCTGGACCCACGGCACCTGGCAGCCCTGTGCGCCCGTGTCCATGAGTCGCAGGATCACGTGCGGCTGGTTGACCGGGACCCTCACGATCGCCGTGACGTCTCGGAGCTCGGCCGAGCGCACGAGGTTCTCGCACTCGCGCGGCTCGAGCGTCCCGTGCTCGCCGTCGAAGATCAGGAAGTCCCAGCCGTGATACGAGACGACGTCGACCAGGGTCGGGTCGGGGAAGCGAACGAAGCAACCGAAGACCGGGTTGCCTGCGAGCAGCGCGCGCTTGGTGAGGTTCTCGCGCATCAGGCTGCCAGCAGCCCGCGGTGACGCTTGAGCGAGCCGAGCAGCGCCTCGATGTCCTCGTGCGTGTTGTAGCAGTGCGCCGAGACGCGCAGATTGCCGTCGCGCGACGACGTGAGGATGCCGTCGGCGGCCAGTGCGCCCACGAGCCCGTGCTCGTCGGTCGAGCGGATGGCGACGAGCGCGCCGCGTCGCGCGGGGTCGCGCGGCGTGACGATGATGCCACCGAGCTCGTCGATGCCGGCGATCAGCGCCTCGTTCAGCTGCGACACGTGCGCGCGTGTCGCCTCGATGCCGATCTCCTTCATCAGCTCGATGCCCGCGATGCCCGCGTAGATGCTCGGGATCGGAGGCGTGCCCGCCTGGAAGCGGCGCGCGTCGGCAGCCGGCGAGTAGTCCTGGATGTCCATCGCGAACACGTCGGCATCGGCGAACCAGCCGGTCGCGGTGGGCCGCAGCTGCTCAACGAGCTCGCGGCGGCAGTAGAGGAAGCCGAGGCCCGCCGACGCGAGGAGGTACTTGAGCGCGCCCGCCACGAGGAGGTCGACGCCGAGCGCGTGCACGTCGATCGGCATCGTCCCGATCGCCTGGTAGGCGTCGACCAGCACCAGGGCGCCGCGCTCGTGCGCGAGCTTGATGACCCCCTCGAGGTCGATGCAGGCGCCGTTGCGGTAGCAGACCTGCGTGACCGCGACGAGCGCGGTGTCCTCGTCGATGGCCGCGTCGAACGCCTCCAGCGGGACGATCGGGACATGCCCCTGCGGCACGTGGGTGATCGTGTAGCCGCGCGACTCCTGGGCGTGCCAGATCTGCCCCACGGTCGGGAACTCGAAGTCGGAGATGACGATCTTGGTGCGCCCGCCGGTCGTCGGCAGCCCGCTCGCGATCGCGTTCACGCCGGCGGAGACCGACGCCGTGACCGCGATCTCGTCGTCGCGCGCCCCCACCAGCCCGGCGAAGCTGTGGCGCGCGGACTCGGTGCGCTCCATCCAGTACTCCCAGGGCGCGCCCTGCTCGTCCCAGTCCCGCAGGTAGTCGCTGTAAGCCTCGCGAACCGCGTCGGAGAGCACGCCCTGCGAGCAGCTGTTGAGGTAGACCTGGTGCTCGAGCAGCGGGAAGCGGTGGCGGATAGCGCGCGGCAGCGCGTCGCGCTCGGTCGCGGTCGCCATCAGCCTTCCTCGGCGTAGCGCGCGGCCGGGCTGCCGGCGGGCTGGAAGACGCCCAGCACGCGCATGGGCCCGTCGCCCGCGTTCTCGAGGCAGTGGGTGTGCAGCGGCGGCAGGTAGATGCAGGAGCCGGAGCGGATCGGCCGCGTCTCGCCGCCCATGTGCAGGAAGCCCTCGCCTGCGACCACGTAGACGACCTCGTCGTACGTGTGGCTGTGGTCGGGCGCGCGCCCGACGGG
>JALYLC010000556.1 GCA_030774435.1 Actinomycetota bacterium | reverse complement strand
GGCGCGCGCGTCGCATTCGTGGGTGCGACGGTCGTGCGAGCGCAGCGGCCAACCAGCGTTCGGGTGGGTGATGCGGCGCTCGTGCTCGCGGACGGGACCATCGAGGGGTTTGTCGGCGGCACGTGCGCTCAGGCGTCAGTGCGTCTGCACGCGGCACGGGCGTTGGAGACCGGCGAGCCGCTGGTCCTGCGTCTCGTACCCGGCAGCGCGCAGGCCGGCGACGAGCTCGAGGCGCCCGACGGCACGGTCGTGGCACACAACCCGTGCCTCAGCGGCGGCGCAATCGACATCCTGCTCGAGCCTCAGCTCCCGCCGGCGCGGGTGATCGTCGTCGGCGATGCCCCGATCGCCCGAGCGCTCGAGGAGGTCGCGCGAGCGGCCGGGTACGACGTCGTCCGGGGCGACTCCTTCGAGGTCGAGCTGCAGACGAGCGACGCCGCGGTCATCGTCGCGTCGCACGGCAGTGACGAGGAGCCCGTGCTTGTCAAGGCGCTCACTGAGGGCGTCGGGTACGTCGCGCTCGTCTGTAGCGATGTCCGCGGTGCAGCGGTCAGGGAGACGCTCGACATACCCGCCGAGCTTCGCCGCCAGCTCCACGCTCCGGCCGGCCTCGCGATCGGAGCAAGCACGCCGGCCGAGATCGCGATCGCGATCCTCGCCGAGTTCGTCGCGGAGGGCAAGGCGCAGCCGGCCGGCCATGTCGTCACTGCTGCCGCGGTCCCAACCGCTGAGCCGGCGCAGACGGCAATCGCGGTCGATCCGATCTGCGGGATGGAGGTCGTCGCCACGGACGCGACGCCTCACCTCGATGTCGACGGCGGGCGTGTGTACTTCTGCCGCGAGAAGTGCCGCTCGACCTACGCGGAACAGCACGCCGCCGATGTGGCCGGGCGCTAGCGAGCGCGTCACCGGCCTGGTGTTGGCCGCCGGCGGCTCGCGGCGGCTCGGTCAGCCCAAGCAGCTGCTGCCCTACCGCGCCGGGACGCTGCTCGACCATACGCTCGACACGGCGCGCGCTTGTGCGTTCGACCAGCTCCTCTGCGTGCTCGGTGGTGGAGCGGATGGGATCCGCGGCGCCGTCGACCTGCACGGCCTCGAGGTGGTCGAGAACCCCCGGTTCGAAGCCGGGTGCTCATCGTCGATCGCCGCCGCATTGAGTGCTGTCGATCCTCGCTCGGAGGTGCTCGTCCTGCTGCTCGGCGACCAGCCCGGCGTGACGCCCGCGACCGTGGCCGCATTGCTGGCCGGTCGCGGGGACAGGCCGCTTGCAGCCTGCCACTACGAGAATGGGCGCGGCCATCCGCTCGCCTTTGCGCGAAGCACCTTTGCTGAACTCGAGACGCTGCACGGCGACAAGGGCGTCTGGAGACTGCTCGACCGCCGCGCCGCCGATGTCGCGGACGTTGCCATCAGCGGCCGGATTCCGATCGACGTCGACACGCGGGAGGACTACCTCGCTGTGCTCGCTGAGGGAAACATCGCGTAAGCCGGCCCGCCCACTCCGGAGCCGAGTATGCGGTGCCCGCGGCGGTGCCTGACATCGAGACACTGGAGGCGCGCCCGCACCACCTCGACACCCTCTTCCTAGCCTTCCCCGTCTCGTTCAAAGGCCGGCTTGTCCAATACACCGGACGACTCATGCGCGCCGAGAAAGGCAAGGCGGCCCCGTCCGCGTCTACGACTAGTGGTTTGACCGGCAACGTTTGCCGGTTTCGATGGAGGGTCCTCTGTCGCGCCGTCGAAGGACGACTCCCGACCGGTCATCGGACGGGAGGGGACAATGGCGGCGCGGGTGGAGCTTCGCGAGATCAGCAACGAGGAGGGCAACCGGCTGCTGCGGATCGTCCGCCGCGGCTCGGGCTCGGTGGTCACCTGGCGGCGGGCGCAGATCGTCTTGCTGGCGGCGCAGCGAATGCCGGCGACACGGATCGCGGAGGTCGTCTTCAGCGATCCGGACACGGTGCGCGAGGTGATCCACAACTTCAACCACGACGGGTTCGACTCCCTCTACCCGCGCTACCGGGGCGGCCGCCCGCGCACGTTCACGCTGCCGGAGCGCCAGCAGATCAAGAAGATCGCGTTGGCGATCCCGAGCGACCTCGGCCAGCCGTTTTCGACCTGGAGCCTGGCCAAGCTCGCCGACTACCTCGTCGCCGAGGGGGTGGTCGACGACATCTCCCACGAGGGGCTGCGGCAGCTGCTCCACGAGGAAGGCGTCAGCTTTCAAGCCCTGAGGTCGTGGAAACGCTCCAACGACCCCGACTTCGAGGCCAAGAAGAACCGGATCCTGGAGCTGTACGCGATCGCCGACGGCATCGCGAAGCCGGGCCCCGACGACCCCGATGTGGTCGTCTGCCTGGACGAGTTCGGCCCGCTCAACCTGCAGCCGCAGCCGGGCGGCAAGGCGTGGGCGCCGCGCGCGAAGCCCAGGCGGATCCGCGCCACCTACACCCGCCCGCACGGCGTCCGCCACCTGCTCTGCGCGCTCGACGTCGGCGACGACCTGCTCAGCAGCGAGCTCAGCGAACGCAAGACACGCGAGTTCCTCGCCTTCTGCGACCAGATCCGCGGCCGCTACCCCGCCCACATCAGGCTCGCGTTCGTGCTCGACAACTTCTCCGTCCACAAGGGCGACGAGATGCGCGGCTGGGCGGTCAACAACAATGTCGAGCTCGCCTACACGCCCCATTACGGCTCCTGGCTGAACCGGATCGAGCCGCAGTTCAAGGGCCTCCGCTACTTCTGCCTCGCCGGCACCGACCACCCCGACCACGACACCCAGGCCCGGCTGATCGGCGACTACATCCAGTGGCGCAATCAGCATCGCGACGACCCGAAGCTACGG
>JALYLC010000555.1 GCA_030774435.1 Actinomycetota bacterium | reverse complement strand
TCGCTTCGGAGGCCAGCTTGCACTCGACGTCGTCGACGAGTTCCTCGTGCAGCTCGAGGAAGCGAGCCAAGAACCCGGTGACGAGCCGCAGGTATTTCTCGCGGTGCGGGAGATCGCTTGCGCGGCGTTCGGCGTCTTCGAGCCGCGCGGCGATGTCGGCGAGGTCGTCGCGCAGCGTGGCCATACTCTCGCGCGTGACCTCCTCGCCGACGAGATCGCATAAGAGCAGCCCTAGCAGCGCGTCGCTCTTTAGCGGCGTGAAGGAGACGGGCGTGCGCGCGTACACGCGCAGCGCGTCGAGTCCCTTCTCGGTGAGCGTGTAGACGGTGCGCTCGCGGGTCCTGCCGGGCTCCTTGCGGGGCGTGAGGTAGCCGAGCTTCGCGAGCCGCTTGGGCTCGGTGTAGTACTGGCTCTCGCCGGCCCAGGCGAGCATCCGGCCGCGCTGCGCCATCCGCAGCAGATCGTGCGGGCCAGCGCCCTCGCGCCCGACGAGGCCGAGGATCTCGATCGAGAACAGGCTGAGCTCGGTGGTGGCCATGTAACGAATGGGCTCCTCAGTTGACAAAGCTACAGTTCATATCTTACCGTAGCTATGGTTCATAGGCAACTGACGGGAGTGGACATGTCACCGACCACAGCCACGGGCAGCGCCGAACGCTGGGGAGCGCTGTGGGGCGCACGCCCTGCGGACTGGGCGTTGAGCGAGGACCAGCAAGTGCTCACGTACGAGGAGGCGCTTAGGCGGGTTGGGCTCGAGTCGGCGCAGTTGGTGCTCGACATCGGCTGCGGCGTCGGGGCGTTCCTGAGCCTGGTCGCAGCCCGCGGCGCGCACGCGTTCGGTCTGGATGCCTCCGAGGCGCTGCTCGAGGTCGCTCGTCAGCGCCTCCCGGATGCCGATCTGCGAGTCGGCGAAATGGAGGCGCTGCCCTACGACGACGACACGTTCGACCTCGTCACCGGCTTCAACTCGTTCTTCTTCGCCAACGACATCGTCGCCGCCCTTCGCGAGGCCGGCCGTGTCGCCAAGCCGAGTGCCCCCGTCGTCATCCAGGTCTGGGGGTCGCACGAGCGCAACGACCTCGAGGCGATGAAGGAGATCGTCAGACCGTTCATGCCGCCCCGTCCCGCGGACGCGCCACCAGAGCCCGACTACTCCAGGCCCGGCGCGCTCGAGGACATCGCTGCCAAGGCCGGCCTCGACCCCGAAAGCGCCTTCGACACCACCTGGTCCTACGACTACCCGGACGAGGACACCGTCCGCCGTGCTCTCGTCGCACCCGCCGGGATCGCCGTCCTCGTCGGCCCCGACCGCGAAGAGGCGGTCCAGGACGCGATCGTGGAGGGGCTCGCGACGCATCGCGCCCCCGACGGCAGCTATCGGCTTCGGAACACCTTCCACTCCCTGATCGCCCGCGCACGATGAGCTACTTCGCCGTCATCCGCGAAGCCGGCCCGGGCTGGACCGAGGGCGGAATCGCCGCGCAGCCCGGCGTCGCCGATCACGCCGCGTTCATGAACGACCTCGCCGACGAGGGCTTCGTCATCTTCGCCGGGCCGCTCGCCGGAACCGAAATCGGGCGCCTGCGCGCGCTGCTGATCGTGAACGCAGACCACGGCGACGAGGTCCGGCGCCGCTTCGCCGACGACCCCTGGGTGCGCACGGACCGGCTCGCGATCACGAGCATCGAGCCGTGGAACCTAATCGTCGGAGCGGAGCGGCTCTCCGCGCTCGCGAACTCAGCGTGAGGACGAGCGACCGACACAATCGCCTACCGGCCATCGCTCCTGGCGCCGGTCACGATCGGTATCGGCGCGAAGCAATCACGCCGCGGCTGATGGCGCTCGTGACTGCATAGGACGACACGCAGTCGTCGTGGCCGGCGCCGAGCTCGCGCGCGCATTCCCGCACGAGCGAGCGTGCCGGCCCGCGGGGTCCAGCTCAAGCGGGGCCTGATGTTCGCCGCGCGTGTCGCCGACTTCTTGAGATGAGATTCCCGCACGCTTGACGCGACCACCGCCTGCGGCACCATGCTCAGCGTGCCGGCCATCAGCGGCGCCTGGCCGGACCACGGTGTCGCCGCCTAAGCATCCGCGGCGCGCACAGCGTGCCGCTCGCCACCTGAGGCGCCGATAGAGGAGACGGACGCCGCTCATCTCCTGAACCGCGCGGAATAGCCCGCAGACTGCGGACTTCAGTGCCAGGTCCTCACCGCGTCGGAACCGGTTGATTTCCAGCGATTTCGCCCGTTCGGGCGCCCGGGACGTAACGACTGAAAATCGTGGTGTCCCCGGTTCGAGTCCGGGTCTCGCCATCGCGAAATCCGGCATGGATGCTCGTTTTGCTGGTTTTCGGTGAGCGCTATCGCGCCTCTGGCCGGCGT
>JALYLC010000554.1 GCA_030774435.1 Actinomycetota bacterium | reverse complement strand
GCGTCCACTCCTCGATCGCGTAGCGCAGCCGGAAGGGCGCCGGGCGCGTGACGATGATCCAGCCGCGCACGCCCCTCACCGGCACGTCGCGTGGCAGCGAGCGGCACACGCGCCACGACCACGGGCCGGCGGCGACCACGACGCATGCGGCTTCGATGCGGCCGTCGTCGGTGAGCACACCCGTCACGTCGTCGCCACGGCGCAGCAGCTCGCGCACGGCGCAGCCGGTGCGGATCTCGGCGCCGGAGGCGCGTGCGTCTTCGGCCAGCGCCGCCGCAGCCGCGCCGGGATCGATGCGGCGGGCGTTGAGATTGAGCCAACCGCTCTCGGTGACCTCCGACAGCAGCGGCTCGGCCTCGCGTAGTGCGGCGCCGTCCAGCAGCTCGCCGTCTTCGTCCCCCAGCATCAGGCAGCCGTACGGGTCGCGGTCGAAGGCGAACGCTCGCCCGCTGCGCTCGTGCAGATCCAGCAGCAGCTCCAGCGTCAGGCGGCCGATCGCCTCCATCTCGGGCGGGTTGGGCCCGATCACGAGCCCCTGGTTGCGCCCCGAGGCGGCCTGTGCCAGCCCGCCCGCCTCGCACAGCGTGACCGCCAGGCCGCGGCGCGCGCACGAGGCCGCGACCGCGATGCCGACGATGCCGCCGCCGACCACGACGACGTCGGGCGAGCTCATTCCAATCCGGCGAGCGCGGCGTAGCCGAGTCGCTCGGCCGCCAGAGCCGCCGCGTGCGAGCCGTCCGCGGCGGCGTCGATGGCCTGGCGCGCGACCTGGAGGGCCCGGCGCGAGCGCGAGGCCAGGGTCTGGCCCCAGATCAGCGCCGTCGCGCCCGCCTGGCCGTGGGGAACGACCTCGTGCACGACGCCGAGTGCGAGCGCCTGCGGGGCGTCGATCTTCTCGCCCAGCAGGATCAGGCGCCGGGCCACGGCCGGCCCGAGCGCGCGCACTGCGCGGGCCGTGCCGCCGCTGGAAGGCAGGATGCCGCGTTCCACCTCGGGGAACCAGAAGCGCGAGCCCGCGTCGGCCACGCGCAGGTCGCAGGCCAGCGCCAGCTCGAGCCCTCCGCCCACGCACCAGCCGTGGATCTGGGCGATCGACGGGATGGGCAGCCGCGCGACCTGCTCGTACACGTCTCCCGTGTACTCGTAGTAGGCGAGCGCGCTCTCGGGCGTGGCGACGTCGAGCTCCGTCGTGTCGGCGCCGGCCGAGAAGGCGCGATCGCCCGCGCCGCGGATGATCAGCGCACTGGCCTCGCGCACCTGCGGGCTCGCGATCGCGGCGGCAAGCTCCCCCTCGAGCGCGCTCGAGAGCGCGTTCAGCTGATCGGGCCGGTTGAGCGTCAGCAGCGCGATCGGGCCGTCGCGCTCACAGAGCACGAGCGTCATGTGACCAGTCCCCTTGCGATCTCGCCATGCAATGCGGCGGTCGCCGTCTCGGCGATGCGCGCGTACAGCGCCGCCTCGGAATCGGGCGAGTACCAGGCCGCGTGCGGCGTGAGCACGAGGTTGGGCGCGTCGAGGCGATGGTCGTCGGGCAGCGGCGGCTCGCTGTCCCAGACGTCCATGAACGCCCAGGCCGGGCGGCCGAGCGCGAGGCCGTGGATCAGCTCCTCGATGTCGATCAGCTCGGCGCGCGCGGCGTTGACGAAGATCGACCCGGGCTTGAAGAGCGCCACCTCCTTGCGGCCGAGCAGCGGATCGGCGCCGCGCACGTGCGGTGCGTGCAGCGTGACGACGTCGCTGGCTGCCAGCAGCTCCGCCAGTCCGGCGCGCTCGGCCTTGGCCGCCGCGAAGGCCTCGTCGCTCGCGATCGGATCGGTGGCGAGCACGCGCATGCCGAGCGCGGCGGCGTCGCTCGCCACCAGGCTGCCGATCTTGCCGAGCCCGATCACGCCCAGCACGGAGCCGCTCACGCGCCGCGTGGTGCCGGCCGCGCGCTCCTCCCAGACGCCCGCCTGCATCGCGCGGTCGAGGCCCACAACGCCACGCAGCCCGGCCAGCGCGCAGGTCAGCGCGAAATCGGCGACCTCGCGACTGCAGTAGTCGGGCGTGTTGTAGCCGGCCACGCCGGCGGCGCGCAGGTCGTCGAGCTCGAAGTGGTCGTAGCCCGTCGAGCCCGTGATCACGGTGCTCGCGTTGGGGTAGCGGGCGAGCAGGCCGGCATCCACTACCTCGCCCCCGCCGGAGACCACGACGCGCACCTCGGCGCCGTCGCACCGCTCGGCCGGCAGGGCCTCGGCGACATCGCCCAGCAGCGCGTTCAGGCGCTCGCAGTCGAAGTACTCCAGCACGGCGACCTGGCTCATGGCGAGAGCTAACCAGATCGCCGTTAGCCTGGTGTCATGCCGTCGCTGCCTCCGTCCACCTTCAGGAAGCGCTGCGAGATCCGCTGGCGCGACATGGACGCGTTCAGGCACGTCAACAACTCGGTGTACCTCACCTACCTCGAGGAGACGCGCGACGCGTGGTTCCTCGAGGTGCTCGCCAACGGCCTCCTACTCAACGATTTCGTGCTCGCGCGCTGCGCCATCGACTTTCGCTCGCCGCTGACCCAGGACGACGGCGAGGTGGACGTCGAGGTTCGCTGTACGCGCGTGGGGACGTCGAGCGTGACGATGGCCGAGCGCGTGACCTCCGTGCTGGACGGCCGTCTGGCCGCCGAGGCCGAGTCGGTTGTCGTGCACACCGACCCCGCGACCGGCAACTCGCGCCCGCTGACCGACGAGATCCGCGACGCGTTCGGCCGCTGGCTGCTCTAAAGAACTGGTTTCAAAAGTGGCGGGGCGTTCGGAGGTCTCGAATCGCCTGCGGTCTGGTTGTCGGGCGTGGTGGGTGGTGGTGGGCGATTGGGGTCGCCCGACGACCAGACCGGTGGCGACCCTGGGCCCGCGCAAGGAGCCGCGCGAGCCCAGGGGCTTCGCGGGAGCACTCGCTTCGAGCCCCCCGACCACGAACGCGACTTTTGAAACCAGTTCTTAGCCGAGTGGCTGATCTAACCCCTCTTCCGCCGACTCGTCTGAACCAGATAGCATCGGCGCCCTCGGTTCCCCAATCTGTCGCCATTTCGCCCTCGGCAACGCAGAGCGTAAAGGGGCTTCGGCCCGGAGGAGGAGTACATGAAGCGTTACATCGTCGGGCTCGCGGCGGTCCTAGCCGCGATCGGGACAACCGTGTTCTCGGTTTCCGCGAGCGCAGCCCCGAAGGCCGACACGATCCTGATCGGGATCTCGGCGGCCAAGACGGGCATCCTCGCCCCGTACGACCTCCAGGCGGGTCAGCTCTTCCAGATGCGGATCGCGCAGATCAACAAGGCCGGCGGCGTTCTGGGCAAGCAGATCAAGGTCAAGTGGATCGACACCAAGTCGGACAAGCCGACGGCCGCGACCAACGCCTCGGAGCTCATCTCCGAGGGCGCCGTGGCGATCATCGCGACCTGCGACTTCGACTTCTCGTTCCCGGCCATCCAGGCCGCGGGAGCGAAGAAGGTCCCGGGCATCGCGCTCTGCGCCTCCTCGCCGAAGGTCGCGACGCCGGCGATCGTCGGGCAGTACGGCGGCTCGTTCGGGCTCGGCTCTGACACCGAGGGAACGGCGATGGCGGAGTGGTTCCGGGCGCACAAGCCGGCCTTGAAGCGCGCGTGGATCGTCAAGGACCTTTCGCTCGAGTACTCGAAGGCGACGGCCGACTACTTCAAGGCGCGCTGGAAGCAACTCGGCGGCACCGTCTGCGGCGAGGACACCTTCACGGCCGGTGACAACCTCGACCTCTCGTCGAACATCACCCGCCTGCGCGGCGCCGTCTCGAAGTGCGACGTGATCTACGACGGCTCGTGGAACCCGTTCGGAGCGCAGTACGTCCGCGCCGTGCGCGACGCGGGCATCAAGACGACGATCATCACGAACGCATCGGTCAACGGCCTCCCGGTCGTGCAGAACAACCCGGGCCTGAGCAACTTCTACGCGCTCGGCTTCGCCTGCCTCAACACGTACTGCAAGGGCAGCAAGAACCCGGCCGTCGCCAAGGTGAATGCGCAGTTCAAGGCCAAGTATGGTCAGCCGATCGGCAACCACTACGCGCTCCCGGGCTATGAGCTCGCGGACGCCCTGGTGGCGGCCATCAAGAAGGCCGGCTCGACCGACGGCACGAAGATCGCGACCGCGCTCTTCAGCTCGAACCTGCTGGTCAAGACGTTCGCGGGCAATATGGCGTTCACGACGAAGTGCCACCGGCCGCAGCCTGCGATCTACACCGTCGAGCAGTACACGAACGGCAAGGACACGCAGATCGACTCGGCGGCGGTCAAGAAGATCCCGAACATCGGCGACGGCAGCCCGTGCGCGGGCGTCCAGCCCAAGGTCAAGTCCTAGCCCGGCGAGAGAGCTACGAGAGATCGATGACCGTCGGCGGCTCCAAGCCCGAGATGCTGGTCGCGGAGCAGATCCGCGTCCACTTCGAAGGAGTCAAGGCCGTCGACGGTGTCGATCTGACGCTGGAGCAGGGCCAGATCATGGGCCTGATCGGGCCGAACGGCGCGGGCAAGACGACGTTCATGAACGCCGTCTCCCACTTCGTCCCGCGCACGACCGGCAAGGTGATACTCGGCGGCCGGGACGTGACGTCCTGGCCGCCGCACCGCCTCGCGACGGCGGGGCTCGTGCGCACGTTCCAGGACGTCGCCACCTTCCCCGAGCTGACCGTGTTCGAGAACGTCGAGCTCGGCGCGCTCGGCGCGGGCCTCTCGCGCCGCAAGGCGCGCGCCCGCGCCTGGACGTTGCTCGACAGCCTGGGCCTGCGGCGCATGGCGAACATGCCGGCCTCGGCCCTCCCGCACGGGGAGGAGCGGCGCGTCGGCATCGCGCGTGCCGTCGCGGTCGGGCCCAGGTTCCTCCTGCTCGACGAGCCGGCGGCGGGCCTCGACGACCGCGAGAGCCTGCAGCTCGCCGAGACGATCGCCGGGCTTCGCGACGACGTCGGCTGCGGCGTGCTGCTCGTCGAGCACGACATGCGCATCATCTTCCGCGTCTGCGAGCGGATCCAGGTGCTCGACTTCGGCAAGCCGCTCGCGCTGGGCGAGCCCGGGGAGATCCGGACGAACCCCGACGTCATCACCGCCTATCTCGGCGTCAAGGGCGCCAAGCTGGCACAGGAGCACCACGGTGCTTGAGCTCAAGGACGTCTCGGTCAGCTACGGCCGCATCGCCGCCGTCCAGGGCCTCTCGCTCGAGGTCAAGCAGGGCGAGTTCGTGGGCATCGTCGGTCACAATGGCGCCGGCAAGTCGACCACGCTGATGACGATCTCCGGCGCGTTGTCGCCCGTCTCGGGCGACATCCTGCTCGAGGGGAAGTCGATCGTCGGGCTCGCGCCAGACGAGATCCTGCGCCGCGGCATCGCGCTCGTGCCCGAGGGGCGGCGCATCTTCGGGCGCCTCTCCGTCGGCGAGAACATCAAGATCGGCGCGACAGTCCGCAAGGATCGAAGAGGTGTGGATGACGACATCCGCAACGTGCTCGAGCGCTTCCCGGTGCTGGAGCGGTACTGGAGCACGTCCGGTGCCAAGCTCTCGGGCGGAGAGCAGCAGCAGCTCGCGATCGCCCGCGCCCTCGTCTCGAGGCCGAAGGTGCTCCTGCTCGACGAGCCGACGCTCGGGCTCGCGCCGCTGATGGTCGACCGGGTCTTCGAGATCCTCGAGCAACTCCACGCGAGCGGCACGACGATCCTGCTCGTCGAGCAGAATGCCGCCCGCACGATCGAGATGGCGGACCGGACGTACGTCCTGCGCACCGGGGGCCGCATCCAGTTCCACGGCACCGCCGCGGAGCTCGCCGCCATCGGCGACTTCGAAACCGCGTACATCGGGATGGGCTAGCCGATGATCGTCCTCGCCAGCACCTCGACCTACGTCCAGTACTTCATCGACTCCGTCGCGTACGGCAGCCTGTTCGCGCTGATGGCGCTCTCGCTGTCGCTGCTCTTCGGCGTGATGGGTCTCATGAACTTCGCCTATGGCGAGCTGATCATGGTGGGCGCCTACACGATGTTCTACACCGAGCGCTACGGCTGGCTCGCCATGGTGCTGCTGACGTTCGTGAGCGTGATCGCGTTCGCGTTGCTCATGGAGCTGGTTGCGTTCCGGCCCGTGCGGCGCGCCTCACCGAGCACGCTCCTGATCACGTCGTTCGCGCTCTCGATCGGTCTGCAGAAGGCCGCCTACATGATCTTCCCGCCCGGCTCGCCGCGAACCGTGACCCCGTACCCGTGGCTGACCAATCAGTTCGAAGTCTCCGGGGTGCTGTTCTCACGTCTCGAGATCGCGACCTGGGTCGTCACGATCCTGCTGCTCGTCGGCATGGTGCTGCTGCTCAAGCGCACGGCGCTCGGCATGCAGCTGCGCGCCTCGACCGAGGATTTCAAGATGGCGCAGCTCGTGGGCGTCAAGGCCAACTGGGTGATCTCATCCGCGTTCGCGATCACGGGCTTCCTGGCGGCGGCCGTGACGATCCTCTACATGCTCAACCACGGCGACGTGCGGCCCAACGTCGGCCAGGGCCCGCTGCTCGTCGCGTTCGTGGGCGTCGTCATCGGCGGGCTCGGCAGCCTCGGCGGCGCCGCGCTCGGCGGCTTCACGCTCGGGCTGCTGATCAACATCTTCTCGGCCACCCTGCCGCGCTCGATCCAGGGCCACACGCTGATGTTCGCCTTCCTGCTCGTGATCGCGATCCTCGTCTTCCAGCCGAACGGCCTGATGGGAACCGTCGACAAGCTGCGCCGCAGGCGCGCTGCGAAGGAAGTACCGCGCGTCGCTGAGGAAGCGGCAACGTGACCGCCTCGCGCGTGCGCGCCGAGGAGCTGCTGCGCACGATCTGGACGCCGCTGCTGCTCTCGGCCTTCATGGTGGCGATCTGGCTGGTGCTCACCTACATCGTCAGCGACGTCTTCTACAGCGACGAGGGCGAGAAGTTCTTCCTGCGCCTGCTGATCGTGCTGGCGCTCCAGCTGTTCTGTGGCAACTCGGGGATCCTGTCGTTCGGCCAGGTGGCGTTCATGGCCGTCGGCGCGTACACCTCGGCGCTGCTCACGATTCCGACGGCGATCAAGCAGTTCACGTTCCTGTCGATGCCGCACCTGCTCAAGGATTGGGTCTTCCCGGCCCAGTTCAACGCGCTCGAGGGAACGCTCGCGGGAGGCGTGGCCGCGCTTGTCGTCACGCTCGTGTTCGGCGTGCCGATCGTTCGCCTCGTCGGCGTGGCGGCGGGCATCGCGACGTTGGCGATCCTCGTGGCGATGAACGTCTTCATCCAGCAGACGAGCTCGATCACGCGCGGCACGAGCACGCAGATCGGCGTCCCGCAGACCACGACCATGCGGGCCACGATGGTGTGGGTGATCCTCGCGATCATCGGTGCCTTCGCCTTCAAGCAGTCGCGCAGCGGCCTGCGCCTGCGCGCCTCGCGCGAGAACGACCGGGCCTCACGCTCCGTCGGCGTGCACGTGGCGCGCGAGCGCTACATCGCGTTCGCGCTCTCCGGCTTCGTGTGCGGCATCGCCGGCGCGCTCTACGGCCACTACTTCATCACGTTCAGCTATCTCGACTTCTACTTCGACCTGACGTTCCTGACGATCGCGATGCTGGTCGTGGGTGGCATGGGCAGCGTCTCGGGCGCCGTCGTCGGCACGGGCTTCCTCACGGTCATCTACGTCTTCTTCCAGCGCTTCGAGGTCAACGGCATCGCCGGCGCGACCGTGCCCTCCGGCACCGCCGACGTGATCATGGCGCTCGCGCTGCTCGTCGCGCTGATCCTGCGTCCCAAGGGCCTCACGGCCGGCCGCGAGATCCCGTATCCGGCCGACTGGCGCTGGCTCCACCGGCTGCGCGAGCGGGCGCCCGCAGCCCAGGCTCCCAGCGCCGACTAGGCCGGACTCTCTCGGAGATCTCACCGCAGCCAGATGACGAGGTTGCCGAAGTCGTCGACCTCGAGCACCTGCCCGGGGTGGACGAGGGTCGTCGTCGTCGGCTCCTCGATCACGAGCGGGCCGGGCGCGGAGAAGCCGATGGGAAGCTCGTCGCGCTCGTAGACGGCGGTCTCGTGCGTGCCGTCGAGGTCGAAGTCGACGGCGCGCGAGGGCTTGGGCACCGGGGTCGAGCCCGGGAGCGCGGACGGCCTGGGGAGCGCCGCCTCGCGCGGCGCCCGGCCGTGCGCGGAGACGTGGAAGGTGACGAGCTCGACGGCCGAGTCGCCCTCCAGATCGAACGTGTACGCGCGCCGGTGCAGCTCGTGGAACGCGACCTCGAGGGCCGCCGTCGAGATCGGCCCGCTCGCCACGGGCACCCGCACCGTGTGCTCCTGACCCCGGTAGCGGGCGTCCACCGAACGGGTGCAGACCGCCTCGCCGGCACGCCCCGAGCCGTCGCGCTCGAGCGACGCGGTCGCGGCTCCCTCGAGCTCTGCAAAGAGCGTCGCGAGCGCCTCGTCGCTCGCATCGACGGCGCTCACGACGTGCGTCCGCACGACGTCGGCACGCGGCGCGCTCATGCACATTCCCCACGCGGAGAACACGCCGCAGAGCGGCGGGACGATCACCTTGCGCAGCTCGAGCTCGGCGCCGAGCGCCGCGCCGTGCATCCCGCCGCCTCCGCCGCCCACGAGCAGGGCGAAGTCGCGCGGATCGCGGCCGCGCTGAACCGAGACGAGCTTGAGCGCGCTGATCATGTTGGCGTCCGCCAGCCGGATGATCCCGTTGGCGAGCGCCGCGACGCCATGCCCGAGCGGCTCGCCCAGCGCGCGCAAGGCCTCGCGCGCCAGCTCCGGGCGCACTGTCAGACGGCCGCCGAGGAAGTACCCGGATGCGAGCACCCCCGCCACGAGCTTGGCGTCGGTGACCGTCGGCTCGGTGCCTCCGCGTCCGTAGGCGGCGGGGCCCGGATCTGCGCCCGCGCTCTGCGGGCCGACGGTGATCGAGCCGCCCGCGTCGACGCGCGCGATCGAGCCTCCGCCGGCGCCGATCTCGACGATGTCGACCACGGGGACCATCACGGGGTATCCCGCCCAGTCGGGGCGCCACTCGATGCGGTACTCCGTCGTGGTCGGCACCGTCGCGTCCTCGATCAGCGAGCACTTCGCGGTCGTACCGCCGATGTCGAGGTAGATGAGGTTCGGCTCGCCGATGCGCTCTCCGATCCTCGCCGCCCCGGCGACACCTCCTGCGGGGCCCGACTCCACCAGCGCGATCGGCCGCGCGCGTGCGGCGGCGGCCGAGCCCGTGCCGGCGCTCGACTGCATCACGAGCAGCGGTCCGCGCAGCCCGGCGCCGGCGAGGCGTTCCTCGAGCGCGCCGAGGTAGCGATCGACCGCAGGCTGGACGTACGCGTTGAGCACGGCGGTGCTCGTGCGCTCGTACTCGCGCCACTCGCGCGTGACCTCCGACGAGACTGTCACGGCGACGCCCGGCAGCCGCTCGCGCAACGCCTCGCAGAGCGCCTCCTCGTGCTCGGGGTGGGCGTAGGCGTGCAGGAGGCACACCGCGATGGCCTCGATCCCGTTGTGCTCGCACACTGCCGCGATCGGCTCGACGTCCGCCAGGTCGAGCGCGACGAGGACGGCGCCGTGCCGGTCGACCCGCTCTCGGACCTCGAAGCGGTGGCGCCGCGGCACGAAGGGCGGGGGCTTGCGCGAGACGAGGTTGTACATGTCGGGCCTGTTGCCGCGGCCGATCTCGAGGACGTCGCGGAAGCCGCTCGTGGTCACGAGCGCCGTGCGCGCGCCCGTGCGCTCCGTGAACGCATTGATCACGACGGTCGTGCCGTGCACGAGCTCCTCGATCTCGGCCGGCTCGACATCGCCTGCAGCGATCACGTCGAGCACGCCGCGGGCGAGGTCGTGCGGCGTCGTCGAGACCTTCGCGATCCGCACCTCGCCGCTGTCGGAGTCGACGACGACGAGGTCGGTGAAGGTGCCTCCGATGTCGGTCGCGACGCGCAAGGTCATCGAGCCCGCAACCTGGCCGTCTCCGCCGCGTCCAGCTCGAGCGACACGGGATCGACAGCGACCCCGTAGTCGTCGCGCGCCCCCGCGATCGTCACGTAGCCGTCGAGCACATCCTCGACCACGCGCTCGGGATCGCGCTCGAGCGGATCGCCGAAGCCGCCCCCGGTGCCGGTCACGGAGCTGACGACGGAGCCGTCGGCGAGCTGCACGCGCGGCACCCGACCTCGCCGCAGGTGGAGATCGCGCGTCGTGTACTCCAGGAAGTTCTGTGTGCCGGGCGACCCGCCGCCGAGCGCCCACGGGACGCGCCCGAAGCCGCCGATGCTGCCGTAGCCCGTGGCCTCGCTCGCGCCGTGGACGCGGTACTCCCGCACGACGCCGAAGCCGCCGCGGTGACGCCCGGCGCCGCCGCCCGCCTCGACGTTGAGCGCATAGCGCTGGACGAGCACGGGGTAGCGGCTCTCGACAACCTCGACGGGGAAGTTGTAGGTGTCGCCGTCGGTCGTCGCGATCAGTGCCGAGGCGCCGTCGCCGAGCGCGCTGCCGCCCCAACCGCCGACGTTGGGCTCGGCCAGCACGAACAGCTCCCCGCCCTGGTCACTGCCGACCACATAGGAGCAGCAGAGGCTCGTGTAGCTACCGGCGCCGAGCCTGTCCGGGACGACGGGAGCGAGCGCCCGCCAAATGAGGTCGTTCGCGAACGCCGCGCCCTCGTAGTACCAGCCCGTCGGCGCAGGGGGCTCGGCGCTGAAGATCGTGCCGGGCGGGACGGTGAGGCTGAACGGACGGAAGAATCCGTCGTTCGAGCGCGCTCCCGGCGCCGTGATCGCGCGCACGACCGTCTTGCAGGCCGAGAGCAGCGCGCCGGTCGAGCAGTTCACCGGCCCGCGCGTCTGCGGCGCGCAGCCGCTGAAGTCGGCGTGCAGGAAATCGTCGCCGACCGCGACGGCCACGGCGATCGGGATCTCGGCGTCGCTCACCCCGTCGCCGTCGATCACGCCGCTTGCGCGGTAGGTGCCGTTGGGGATCTTGCGCAGCTCGGCGCGAGCGATCTGCTCGCCGTGGTCGAGCACGTGCGCGAAGGTCGCGAGCACGAGGTCGGCGCCGTAGCGCTCGCACGCCGCGCGCACGCGCGCCTCGCCGATCGCCGTCGCCGCCAGGCCGGCGTTGAGGTCGCCGATGCCCGTGCGCGGCAGGCGGATGTTGGCCTCGATCAGGTCGACCAGCGTCTGGTTGAGGGCACCCTGCTCGAGGATCCGCACGCCGGGCAGCTGGAGGCCCTCCTGATAGATCTCCGTCGCCTCGGGCGAGATGCTCCCCGGCACGGCGCCGCCGATCTCGATCCAGTGCGTGACGCTGACCGCGAACGCGAGCACGCGGCCGTCGACAAGGATCGGCT
>JALYLC010000553.1 GCA_030774435.1 Actinomycetota bacterium | reverse complement strand
CTCGTAGGGGAGCGCGAGCAGGACGTCGCAGCGCCCGGCGAGTGCCGCCAGCAGGCGCAGCTGCGCCGCCGAGAGATCGTCGAACCCGTACGCGCACACAGCCGTCCCGTCCCACGCGGCGAGCTCGCGTTCCAGCCGCTCGGCGGCACGCACGACGAGCTCGCCGCGCCGGGCGCGCCCGGTCGCGGCGAGCGCGGCCTGGTAGGCGGCGTAGGCGGGTGCGAGGCGGAGGTCACCTGTAGGCGCCCCCTCCAGCGCACCGGACGCAGCACCGGCACGATCGCATTCGCGCGCGAGGCGCTCCAGGGCGGACGCCAGCGCGACGGGCCGCAGACCCAGTGCCGGCCCGTGGGACTGGCCGATGCGCCGCCGCACGACGCGTTCCAGCGCGTCGGAGGCGACCTCGACCCCCTCGCCGAGCACGCGCTCGATCAACGCATCGAGGGTCACGACCTCGCCGCCCAGCAACGCGCCGGCTCCTTCGCACGCCTCCCGCTCGAGCGCATCGCGCTCGAAAGCGGCCGGCACCAGCAGTAGCGGCCTCGCGCCCGACGCGCAGGCCTCGGAGAAGCGGCTGAGCAGCACGCCGAGCTTGCCCGAACGCACCGGCCCGACCACGAGCTCGAGCGTCATGGCGCGGTCAAGCGCCTGGAGAGGGGAAGGCTCAGTCTGCCGCGAGCTGCGGCGGCGGACTGTCCTCGATCTGCGTCGCGACCGCCGCGTTGACCGCGTCGATGCCGTCCGAGTACAGATAGTTGATGCGGATGAAGGGCTCCCACTTGTCGGGCACCGCATCTTCGGGGTAGATCGCCTCAACCGGGCACTCGGGCTCGCAAGCACCGCAATCGATGCATTCCTCGGCGTCGATCACAAGCATGCGGTCGGTCTCGTGAATGCAATCGACCGGACAGACGTCGATGCACGACTTGTCCTTCAGGTCGATGCAGGGCTCGGTGATGATGTAGGTCATCGGGGGCTCCGGTCGGGGGTCGTTCGATCCATAACCCTAGATCATCAGGTCGTCGACGAGCGTCGCGCACTTCTCGGCGATCGCCGAGCGGGCGACGACGCGATCGAAGCCGGCCCGGCGGGCGGCCAGCAGGGCATCGGGCTGCTCGTGGGAGCCGAATCCAAGCAGCTTCGCCGGGCGCAGATCTGCCACCGCACCGGCCGGTTCGACGCGCTCGACATCGCAGATGCAGACATCGGGCGGAGCACCGGCCAGTCCCGGGCGAGCACGCCGGACGCTGTGGCCCAGCGGGGCGAGCTGCGTCTCGATGCGGCTGTAGATCAGCAGCTCGGCGCCATGGACGTGGATGACCGCCATGCACCCGAGAGTAGCGCGCCAGGGCGAAACCCCCTACGTGGCGAAGGCGTCCAGGCCGACCGCGTGCAGCACGCGGTTGACGGCGACCGACAGCCACCAGGTGCGGTCGAAGAACACGAGCAGCCCGAGCGCGACGAGCACGACGCCCGAGACGACGCGGATGAGCGTGTAGCGGTCGCGCAGGAACGAGGCGGCTCCCAGGGCACGGTCGAAGGCGACGGCGCTCGCGATCAGCGGCACCGCCAGCCCCGCTGCGTATGCCCCCAGGAGCAGCGCTGCCTGCGCGGCGCCGCCCCGCGTCGAAGCGAGCGCGAGCACGGCCGCGAGCACCGGCCCGACACACGGCGTCCAGCTCAGCGCGAACGCCCCGCCCAGGAGCAGAGCGGAGTGCGGCCGCCTTTCGCCCCCGGTCAGCCGGGGCAACGACGGCAGTGGCAGGGCGCCGGCGATGACGAGCCCCATCGCGACGACGAGGATGCCCGAGGCCTGGGTGACCTCGTCGCGCCAGTCGTCGAGGGCCGACCCGGCCGCTCCGACGAGTGCGCCGAAGATGACGAAGACCGCTCCGAAGCCGAGCACGAACGGCGCGACGCCGCGCAGCGTGCGACCCACTCCGCGCCGCGCGCGGAGGTCGTCCACGGACGCGCCGCCGACCGCCGCGAGGTACGCGGGGACGAGCGGCAGCACGCAGGGAGTCGCGAACGAGAGCGCGCCGGCGCCGAACGCCGCTGCGAACGTCGCCGGGCTCACTCGAGC
>JALYLC010000552.1 GCA_030774435.1 Actinomycetota bacterium | reverse complement strand
GGCAATGGGCCCCGCTGCCGTGGCTCGACCTGCGGGCGCTGCGCGCCGCGGGGCGGAGCGCCGGCGCCACCGTGTTCACGGCCCACGACGTGCTGCCGCGCCGTTCGCGCAACGCGGCGCCGCTGTGGGCCGAGTTGTACGGCAGCTGCGATCGCGTGATCGTGCACGGCGTGGCCAGCCGCGACCGCCTGCTCGTCGAGGTCGGCGGCATCGCCCCGGAGCGCATCGCGGTCATCCCCCACGGCATTCTGCACGCGGCCTCCGCGGGCCGCCTTCCGCCGGAGCAGGCCGAGCCGCGCATCCTCTTCTTCGGGCTGATCCGCCCGGACAAAGGGCTCGACGTCCTGATCGAGGCGCTGCCCGCGGTCGCCGAGCGCATACCCGGTGTGCGCCTCGACGTTGTCGGGAGCCCGCGGATGCCGATCGAGCCGCTGCGCGAGCGGGCGGGCGTGCTCGGCGTGGCCGAGAGGATCGACTGGGATCTCCGCTTCGTGCCCGACTCCGAGGTGCCCTCGGTGTTCGCCCGAGCCCGAGCGGTCGCCCTCCCCTACCGCTGGATCGAAGGCTCGGGCATCCTCGCGACGGCGCTGGCCCGTGGTGTCCCGCCGGTCGTCACGGCCGCCGGCACCTTCCCGGAGCTGTGCGCCGAGTACGACCTCGGCGATCCCCTGCCACCCGGCGATCCCGCCGCGTTCGCCGCCGGGCTCGTGCGGATGCTGACCGATGCCGGCGCAAGGGCGCGGTCGATCGCCGGCATGGAGCGGGCCCGCGCGGAGCTGGACTGGGAGCGCGCGGCGCAGATGACGCTCGACCTGTACGAGCGGGTGCTGGTCGCAAAGCGTGCCCAGGCGTGACTACCCTGCGATCTATGCGGCTCCGCTCCTGCCTGCTCGCGTCGCTCCTCTGCGGGCTCGCACCCTCGGCTGTCGCTACTGCGGCCTCGCCACCCGGCACGCTCGCCCAGCTGGCCGGCGCCGGCGGCTGCGCGTCGGCTCAGGCGGCTCTCGGTTGCACGCCCGCGCGCGGCCTGGACGACGCCCGCGCCGTCGTTCTCAGCCCCGACGGCCTCTCGCTCTACGTGGCCGCGGCCACGCCGGCGAGCGTGACGTCGTTCAGCGTCGCTCCCGGCAACGGCCTGCTGGGGCAGCTCAACCTCGGCGCCGGCTGTCTGGCGTCGATCGTGCAAGACGGCTGCGGCGCCGCGCGCGCGCTCGAGGGCGCCTCCTCGATCGTCGTCTCGCCGGACAACCTGCACGTCTACGTGGCGTCCTCGACGGCGGGAGCCGTGACGAGCTTCGCGCGCCAGCCGAACGGATCGCTCGTCCAGCTCGCGGGCGTCGCCGGCTGCATCACGACAGCGCCCCCGGTGGCGGGCTGCTCCGGCGCGACCTCGCTCGGGGGCGCCGATGCGATCGCGATCTCCCCGGACGGTCACTTCGCCTACGTCGCAGGCGGCACGGCCGACTCGCTGCTGACGTTCTCGCGGGATGCCGCAACGGGGCGCCTGACGCAGCTCGCCGGCACGGCGGGGTGCTTGCGCAACAACCGCACCGACTGTGGCCCGGTCACCGGCCTCGACGCGCCGGCGGCGATCGCGATCTCCCCGGACGGGACGTCGCTCTACGTCGCCTCGGGCGCCGGCACGCTGACGGCGTTCCAGCGCGATCTGACCACGGGAGCCCTGACGCAACTGCCGCCCGGAGCCGGCTGCCTGAGCGACGGGGATCGGGCCGGCTGCACCGCGGTCGGCGGCCTCGCGCGCACCTCCGCCGTGACGATCACGCCCGACGGGCACACCCTGATCGCCGCCGGCACCGACGACGACGCTGTCGTCTCGTTCCGGCGCGACCCGGCGACCGGAGGCCTCACGCGCGCCTCGTGCGTCTCCGCCTCCGCCGCCACGGCCGGCTGCACCGCCTCGACCCTGATCGGCGGCCCGCGCGGCCTGGTCGTGAAATCGAACGGGCTGACGGTCTGGGTCGCAGCGTCGCGTGCCGACTCCATCGTGACGCTCCAGATCGACCCCATCACCGGCGTGCTGACTCCAAGCGTCGGCCCCGGCGGCTGCCTCCGGCGCCTGGCCTCCTCGGACTGCCGCTCGGCGCGGGCGCTCGACGACCCGCGCGGGCTCGCAGCGAGCGCCGACGGCACGCACGTCTACGCGGCCAGCGCGCAGAGCGACGGGATCGCGGTGCTCGGCCCGCAACTCGCGCCCAACTGCCTGCACGTGCGCGCGACGACGGTCGCCAACAAGGCCCATTCGGTCGTGCTCGCGTGCTCGGATCCGAACGGCGACAAGATCACGCTG
>JALYLC010000551.1 GCA_030774435.1 Actinomycetota bacterium | reverse complement strand
CTCGTGCAACGCCTGGCCGCCGAAGGCGCGCACGCAGGCGTCGAGGTGCGCGCGGCCCTGGCTGCGGCTGGCGCGGTTGGCAACGGGCGAGCGCAGCGCGGCGTCGTGCGCCTCGTCCAGCGCGACGAACTGCGGCGGCGAGTCATGCGCAGCCGCCACGAACGGCAGCGTGAGGCACCCGGCCGCCCAGAGCGCGTCGTCGAGGAAGTGCGCGAGCGCGCCGGGCTCGCCGAGCGCGCCCGCCTGCACGGCTGCCTCGAGCCCACCCGAGTGGGCGAAGCCTCCCGTCGGGAAGGACGCATCCGCGAGTTGCAGGGCGATCCAGTCCATCAGAACAGCGAGTACCTCTGCGCGAGCGGCAGGACGGGCGCGGGCGCCGAGCGTAGGACGACGCCATCGGCCCGCACCTCGTAGCTCTCGGGATCGACCTCGATGGTGGGCAGCGCATCGTTCAGCAGCATGTCCCGCTTGCCGAGGCCGCGCGTCGAATGCACGGCGACGAGCCGCTTGCCGAGGCCCAGGCCGATCACCGTCCCCTCGGACAGCGATCGGCGCGAGACGAATGCGATCGACGTCTCGTGCGTCGCGCGCCCCATGGCCCCGAACATCGGTCGCATCAAGAGCGGCTGCGGCGTCGGGATCGAGGCGTTGGCATCGCCCATCTGCGCCCAGGCGATCAGGCCACCCTTGACGACGAGCTCGGGCCGCGAGCCGTAGAACGCGGGCCGCCAGAGCACGAGGTCGGCGAGCTTTCCGACCTCGACCGACCCGATCTCATCGGCCATCCCATGCGCGATCGCAGGGTTGATCGTGTACTTCGCGAGGTAGCGCCGGACGCGCAGGTTGTCGTTCTCGCCTTGCTCGCCTTCGAGCCGCCCTCGCTGCATGGCGTTGCTGTGGGCCGTCTGCCAGGTGCGCGCGATCGTCTCGCCGACGCGTCCCATGGCCTGACTGTCGCTCGAGATCATGGAGATCGCGCCCAGATCGTGCAGAACGTCCTCTGCCGCGATCGTCTCGGCCCGGATGCGGCTCTCGGCGAAGGCCACGTCCTCGGGGATGCCGCGGTCGAGGTGGTGGCAGACCATGAGCATGTCGAGGTGCTCGTCGAGCGTGTTGACCGTGAGCGGGCGCGTCGGGTTTGTGCTGCTGGGCAACACGTGCGGCTCGCCGCAGACGCGGATGATGTCGGGCGCGTGCCCGCCGCCCGCGCCCTCCGAGTGATAGGTGTGGATCGTGCGCCCGGCGATCGCGCGCAGGCTGTCGTCGACGTAGCCCGACTCGTTGAGCGTATCGGTGTGGATCGTGACCTGGACGTCCTCGGCGTCGGCCACGCGCAGGCAGCAGTCGATCGCCGCGGGCGTCGTGCCCCAGTCCTCGTGCAGCTTGAGGCCGATCGCGCCGGCCCGCACCATGTCGTCGAGGCCCTCCGGGCGCGAGCTGTTGCCCTTGCCGGTGAGACCGATGTTGACCGGCAGGACGTCGGTGGCCTGCAGCATGCGCTCGAGGTAGAAGGCGCCGGGCGTGCAGGTCGTGGCGTTGGTGCCGCTGGCGGGCCCGGTGCCGCCGCCGATCATCGTCGTGACACCGGACGCAATCGCCTCGTCGGCCTGTTGCGGGCAGATCAGGTGCACGTGCGCGTCGATCGCCCCCGCGGTGACGATCAGGCCCTCCGCGGCGATCGCCTCGGTCGTAACGCCGACCACCATCCCAGGTGTCACGCCCGCCATCGTGTCGGGGTTGCCGGCCTTGCCGATGCCCGCGATGCGGCCGGCCTTGATGCCGATGTCGGCCTTGCGGATGCCCGTCACGTCGACGATCAGGGCGTTCGTGATCACGCAGTCGAGCGCGTCGGCGTCGGCGCGCCCTGCGGCCTGGCCCTGCCCGTCGCGCAGCACCTTGCCGCCCCCGAACTTGCACTCGTCGCCGTAGGTCGTGGCATCGGACTCGACCTCGATCACGAGCGCGGTGTCGCCCAGACGGACGCGGTCGCCCGTCGTCGGGCCGAACATGCCCACGTACTGGGCGCGCGGCAGCAGGCGGCTCATGCGAGCATCCCCGCCTCGGGCGAGCTGGCCGTGGCGACCAGGTCGACACAGCGCTCCACGCCGGGCTCGAAGCGGACCGCCGTGCCGGCGGGGATGTCGAGCCGCATGCCGGCGGCCGCGGCGCGGTCGAACTCGAGTGCGGCGTTGACCTCGGCGAACGGGTAGTGGCTGCCGACCTGGATCGGGCGGTCGCCGCGGTGGACGACCGCGACGCTCGCCGTGCGCCGGCCCTCATTGATCTCGATCGGGTCGGCGGCCGGCTCGACGGCGCCCGGTGCGGGCGCGCCATCCTCCGCGCCGAAAGCTGCAGCATCCGGGACGGGCAGGAAGCTGCCGTAGAGCGCCAGCTCGAGGTCGCCGTGCGCGGCCGCGATGGGCGAGTGCACCGTGACGAGCTTGGTGCCGTCGGGGAAGGTCCCCTCGACCTGCACCTCCGACACCAGCTCCGCCACGCCGGGCATCACGTGCGCGCGGCCGAGCAGGTGCCGGCCCTCGTCCATCAGCTCCGCCACGCTCGCGCCGTCGCGGATGCGTTCGAGCACCACGGTCGCGATCAGCGCGACTGCCTCGGGATAGCTCAGCCGCAGGCCGCGCGCGAGGCGTTTCTGCGCGACCACTCCGGCGCCGTGGAGCACGAGCTTGTCGAGCTCCCTGGGTGTCAGGTGCACGTGCGTCTCCTCTCAGAAACGACGGGTCGAGGGGTGATCGCCGACCAGCGCGGCGACGCAGGCGGTTGCGAGCGCGACGCGCTTCGCGAGCACGGCCGCGCTGCGTGCGGCGATGCGCAGCAGGCAGCCGCCGGCGACGGGCGCGGCGGTCTCCAGGTACGCGACGCCTGCGGCGAGGCTGTGGGCCGGCCGCCGCTCGGCGAGCAGCGCCTCCGCTGCCC
>JALYLC010000550.1 GCA_030774435.1 Actinomycetota bacterium | reverse complement strand
AGCGCCGGCACGGCGCCGTCGGCACCCGCGCGCAGGGCGGCGACCACGCGGTCCACGACCACCGGCGGCGCGAGCGGGCGCGCTGCGTCGTGCACGAGCACGAACGCGGCTCCCTCGGGCACGCAGGCGAGGCCGGCGGCGACGGATTCGGGCCGCGTCGCGCCGCCCGGCACCGCAGCCGCGATCTTGGTCGCGCAGAGGTCGTCGGCCAGCAGCGAGGCGCGCTCCTCGTACTCGTGCGGCACCACCATCACGATGCCGTCGATCAGATCGTGGTCGTCGAGCATGGCCAGCGACCAGGCCAGCATCGTGCGCCCGCCCAACCGCACGAAGGCTTTCGGGCGGTCGGCCGCGAGACGGTCGCCCGCGCCCGCAGCCACCACGACCGCCCAGGTCTCGGCGGGCACGAGACTCAGGAGGCCAGCCGGGTGAAGATCATCTTGCCGCTCGGCGACTGCAGCACGCTCGTGACCTCCGTCTCCACGAGCTCGCCAATGCGCTCGCGACCCCCCTCGACGACGATCATCGTGCCGTCGTCGAGGTAGCCGACGCCCTGCTCGGCCTCCTTGCCCTCGCGGATGACCTTGACGCGCAGCGCCTCGCCCGGCAGCACCGCGGGCTTGAGCGCGTTGGCGAGGTCGTTGACGTTGAGCACTCGCACGCCCTGGATCTGCGCGACCTTGTTGAGGTTGTAGTCGGTCGTGAGGATCGGCATGTCCCGCTCGTGCGCAACGCGCACGAGCTTGGCGTCGACATCGGTGATGTCGGGCACGGCGATCTCGGGCGTGGCGACCGGATGCGAGCTCAGGCGCAGGTCGTGCACGACCTCGAGCCCGCGCCGCCCGCGCGCACGCCGCTGCGGATCGGTCGAGTCCGCCACGCGCTGCAGCTCCTGCAGCACGAACACCGGGATCACGAGCTCGCGGTCGACGAAACCGGTGGAGATCAGGTCGCCGATGCGGCCGTCGATGATGGCGGAGGTGTCCACGAGCATGCCCAGCGGCTGCGCCGCGCGCGGAGGCCGCTCGCGTTCGCCGCGCAGGCGTGGGCGGCGGCCCTCGCGAGCGTCACCGCGGCCTTCATCGGCACCGAGCCCGCCCAGGCGCAGGATCGAGCCGTGGCTGCGGGCGCCGACGACGGCGAACAGGTACCCCAGCACGAGCGCCAGCGGCAACAGCAGGTAGCGCCCGACATACGGCAGCGGGCGCACGGCGAACGTCGCCAGCGCCGCGGCCCCGAGGCCGAGCACGAGCCCGACTCCGCCGACGACCAGCTCGCCGGCGGGACGCGCCTGTGCGGCTCGTTCGACCCTCCCGATTGCCCGTACCAGAGGCCCGCCGACGATCCAGCCGACGAGCAATCCGGCTAGTGCGCCCAATACGATCGCGATCGTCCAGCGGGCCCAGGGAGAAGAAGACGGAAGATGGAAGGGGAGGGCCCCTGGACCGGCCGCGACCTGGCTGCCTGCGAGAGCTCCCAGGAGGGCGAAGACCAGCCTCACGATCAGCTTCACGGTCTACGCTCCTTGTCCACGGCGCGGGTGGGCCGAAACCTGCTCGGCCTCCGCGTCCGGGGTCAGCTTAGCGATTGCCGCCGTGTGAGGCTAGGCCCACACGGGGGGATCACTCTAGGCAGCGCGGGCATCGGGAGAGAGGACGTCGTCGATCCACGCGAGCGCCTCTTCCTCATCGGTCTTGCGTGCGTACTGGAGCTCCGAGGCGAGCAGGCGCTTCGCGCGCATGAGCAGCTGGCGCTCGCCGCCCGAGAGGCCCTTCTCGTCCTGGCGCCGGGCGAGGTTGCGGATCACGCCGGCCAGCTCGCGCGGATCGCTCGACTTGAGCTGCTCCTGGTGCGCGCGGAAGCGGCGGTTCCAGTTGGCATCCTGCTCGCTGACGGCGCCGGTGAGAACCTCGATGATCTCGTGCAGCGCCTGCTTCGCGACGACCGGGCGGATACCGGCGGCCTCGACGCCGTCGCAGCGCACGAGCATGGTCAGCTCGGACTGGAAGATCTTGATCGTCAGGTATTCGTGGTCCTCGCCCAGGATGTGCTTGCGCTCGCGCGCCACAACCTTGCCTGCGCCCTGACGCGGATAGACGACGATCTCTCCGACCTTGAACATTGAGTGCTCCCTCGGTACGGGCAGCGGCGTTCCCTCGCGCAGCCTCGCCTCTCACCTTAGGGAGAAAAAGGGGGATATGGGGATCCGCGGGCTACGATCGCCCAAGATGGCGCCGCTGCTCGTGATCGACGGGGATTCGCTGGGCCACCGGGCATATCACGCCATGCCGCCCGTCGAGGGCGCGGGCGGCCGCCCTGTCGGGCTGCTCCTGGGCTTCGCGAACGTCTTGCTGTCGACGTTGCGCGCGACGCAACCGCGCGCGGTGATCGTCTGCCTCGATACGCGCGTGCCGTCCTATCGCCACGACCTGCTGCCCGCCTACCAGGGGCAGCGCGATCCCTTCGCCGACGACCTCTGCGAGCAGCTCGACCGCATGCCCGAGCTGGCCGAGGCGTTCGGCTTCGCCGCCGCCAAGGTGGTCCCATACGAGGCCGACGACCTGCTCGCCACGGCAGTCACGCAGGAGGAGGCGCGCGGCGGCGCTGCGCTGGTCGTCTCGAGTGATCGCGACACCTACCAGCTCGTCTCCGACGTGACGGCGACGCTGCATCCGCGCCCGCGCGGCGAGCTCGAGCGCGTCGATCGCGCCGGCGTGCGCGAGCGCTACGGCATCGAGCCCGAGCAGGTGCCCGATCTCATCGCGCTGCGCGGCGATCCGTCCGACAACATCCCGGGTGCCCGCGGCATCGGGCAGAAGACCGCTGCCGAGCTGCTGCGGCGCCATGGGGATCTCGAAGGCGTCATCGCCCACGCCGCGGAGCTCACGCCACGGCAGCGACTCGCAGTCGAGGGCAGCGCCGACGACCTCCGCCGCTACCTCGACGTCGCCACGATGCGGCGTGACGTGGCGATGACGATCCCCGGCGATGCCTCGCTGGATGCGGAATCGGCCGCGGCCTGGTGCGGGGAGGCCGGCATGCTCGCATTGGCCAAGCGGCTCGCCGCCTAATCGGCGTTTCGGAATGAGCGTGTGTGGCTGGGGTGGATGGAGCGAGCAGGGACGCCCCGGGCCCGCCTCGCGCAGCGAGCAACGCCCGGGTCGGACGGAAGTCAATTGCCGGGGCGCACCGCACCACCCTCGAACCCTCACACACCGTGTTCGCGCCCTGGCAATCGACTGCAGGCCGATCCAGCCGCTCCAGACACCACGATCATTCCGAAATGCGCTCGTGGCGGCGGACTGGAATGCTTGGGTCATGGAGCCCGACTCGCTGCTCGTCCGCGGCCTCGTGGACAACCCCTCGGCAGGGCTCTCCCCCGCGCTCGATCGCTCGACCACGTTCGACCGCGAGCCCGGCGGCGCCTCGCCGTACGGCCGCGGGCACGCGCCGGTGGCCGCCGAGGCGGAGGCACTGCTCGCCGCGCTCGAAGACGCCGAGGCGGCCGTCTTTGCGAGCGGCATGACGGCCTGGACGTGCATCTGCCTGACGATCCTCGGGGAGGGCAACGCACTGGCGCTGCCGACGAGCGGCTACTACAGCCTCGAGGGATTCGCGTCCGAGATCCTGGAGCGCTTCGGCGTCGGCCTCCGCCGCTACGACGCCCGCGACCGCGACTCCTTCCGCCGGGCCTGCGAGGGCGCCGCGCTCGCCATCATCGAGACGCCCTCCAACCCGCTGCTCACGCTCACGGACATCGCGCAGGCCGCCGAGGACGCGCATGCGGGAGGTGCGCTGCTGTGCTGCGACAGCACGTTCGCGACGCCGCTCCTGCAGCGCCCCCTCGAGCTCGGCGCCGACCTCGCCTGGCAGAGCGCGACCAAGTACCTGGCCGGGCATTCCGACGTACTCGCCGGCGTCGTCACGACGCGAGACCCATCGCTGCGAGAGCGCCTGGTGCTGACGCGCCGCACGATCGGCGGCGTGCTCGCGCCTGATCCAGCCTGGCTGCTGCTGCGCGGCCTTCGCACGCTGCACGTCCGGCTGCCGCACCAGGTCGCGAGCGCATCCGAGCTGGCCCGGCGGCTCGCCGAGCACCCGGCCGTGTGCGCGGTGCACTACCCGGGCCTCCCCGGGCACGCGGATCACGAGCTCGCCCTGCGCCAGATGCCGCGTGGTGCGGGTGGCGTGCTGGCCTTCGAGCTGGCCGACGGGCCGAGCGCCAGGCGCTGCGAGGACGCCGTGCAGCTCGCGCGCTGCGCGACCAGCCTCGGCGGCATCGAGACGCTGATCGAGTGCCGAGCGCGAATGGAGCCGGAGGGTCGTGTGCCTGAGGGCTTGCTGCGGCTCTCCGTCGGGCTCGAGGACATCGACGATCTGTGGGCCGACCTGACGAGGGCGATAGCGCTCAGCGCGTGACGCGGCGCCGCGTGGAATGCTTCGGGCATGGAGCCGGACTCTCTGCTCGTACGCGGTCTCGTCGACAACGCCTCGCGCGGCCTCTCCCCCGCACTCGATCGCTCGACGACGTTCGAGCGGGCTCCGGGCGGCGGCTCCCCGTATGGGCGCGGGCACGCCCCCGTGGCCAGCGAGGCCGAAGCGCTGCTGGGCGCCCTGGAAGACGCAGAGGCGACGGTCTTCGCGAGCGGCATGACGGCCTGGACCTGCCTCTGCCTGACGGTGCTCGGGCAGGGGACGGCGCTCGTGATACCCACGAGCGGCTACTACGAGGTCGAGCTCCTGGCCTCGGAGGTGCTGGCGCGCTTCGGCGTCGACGTGCGCCGTTACGACCTGCGCGACCCCGAGGGCTTTCTCCGCGCCTGCGACGGTGCTGCGCTCGCGATCATCGAGACGCCCTCCAACCCCACGCTCGCCGTCACCGACATCGCACAGGCCGCGCAGGCCGCGCACGCGGGCGGCGCGCTCCTCTGCTGCGACAACACGTTCGGGACGCCCCTCCTGCAACGCCCGCTCGACCTCGGTGCCGACCTCGCCTGGCAGAGCGCGACGAAGTTCCTCGCGGGCCATTCCGACGTGCTCGCGGGGCTGATCACCACTCGCGACTCGGCGCTGCGCGAGCGCCTCGTGTGGGTGCGGCGGACGACCGGCGGCGTGCTCGCGCCCGATCCGGCCTGGCTCCTGCTACGCGGCCTGCGCACCCTGCACGTGCGCCTGCCCCGCCAGGTCGCCACGACCGGCGAGCTCGCGCAGCGGCTGGCAGGCCATCCTGCCGTCGCGGCCGTGCACTACCCGGGGCTCCCCGACCACCCCGAATACGAGCTCGCGCAACGCCAGATGCCGAATGGCGCGGGCGGGGTGCTGGCCTTCGAGCTGGCCGACGGGCCGACCGCAGGGCGCTGCGAGGAGGCGGTGCGGTTGGTGCGCAACGCGACCAGCCTCGGCGGCGTCGAGACGCTGATCGAGCGCCGCGCGCGCATCGAGCCCGACGGTCGCGTGCCGGAGGGGCTGCTGCGATTGGCCGTCGGGCTGGAGGACGTCGACGACCTCTGGGCCGACCTGGCGCAGGCGATCGAGGTCGCGTCCACCGCCCGCACGGCAGCGTCAGCCGCGCGGTAGCTCTCGCGCTTCAAGCAGCGCAGCGGCGCTGCCGAACGCTAGAAGGGCACGAGCTCTTCGTCCGGAACGCCGAGCGCGAGCTCGCAGGCCGCGCGCACGGTCGCCGCATGCCGCACCTGCAGCG
>JALYLC010000549.1 GCA_030774435.1 Actinomycetota bacterium | reverse complement strand
GCCCAGGCCTCCTCACCGAGCGCGGATCCGAGGGAGCCCTACACGCTGCCCGGGGGTAACGAGATCACGGCTGCCCTGTTCCCCGCCTTTGGCGCGCTGGCCGCCGTGACGTGCGTCGCTATGCGCGTGCGCGGCCGCTGGCGGCTGGTGTTCTTCGCGGTCGGCGCAGTACTCGCGGCGGCCGCTGCCAGAGCCGGCTCCCGCGGGGTGCTGGTCGCGCTACTCGGAGCGGCGCTGCTGGGCGGCGTCCTCCTCGTCGCCCATTCGCGCCGCCCCGTGCCCACGTTCGCCCTGATCGCCACCATCGGACTGGCGGTCGCCGCGGCGGGCCGCCAGCTCGTCAGCTCCACGGCGCTCAGCCGCTACCAGCGACTCACCAGCGACCCTCGCCGCGACTACCTCAGCACGCGCGCGCTCGACCAGGCGCTCGCGCACCCGCTCGGCAACGGCATCGGCAAATTCGGACTCAACCTGCCCGTGATCAATCCACGCCCGACGGTGCCCTACCCGCACAACGTGGCGCTCGAGGTCTTCAACGAGTCCGGGATCTTCGCTCTCGGCGCACTCGCAGGCCTCGTCGCCGCGGCCTTCCTGTCCGCCTTGCGCGTCGCGCGGCTGCCCGGCGCCGCCTTCTGCGCCGTGGGGTTGGCGTTCGCCCTGCTCGAGGCGTTCGCCTCCTTCAACGTCACCGATATCTCCCTGCTCTGGCTCATGCTCGGCATCGCGCTCACGATGCCCGGATCACCGGCTGCGAGCGATGCCTGACGCTCCTCAGCGCGTGTGCCAGATCACCACGGGGCATCACATCGACGACCATCGCATCCTCGGCAAGGAGTGTGCGAGCCTCAGCGCGGCGGGCTACGACGTGACGCTCGTCGCGCCCGCCCCGCCCGGGGCCCAGCGCCCCGGCGTCCGCGTCGTACCGCTGGCGGCCCCTCCCGCGAACCGCGCGCGCCGGATGGTCGCGAGGCCGCTCGCTGCCTATCGCGCCGCGCGCGACGCCGACGCCGACGTCTACCACTTCCATGACGCCGACTTCCTGCCGCACGCTCTGCGGCTCGCCCGTCAGGGGCGTCGCGTGATCTATGACGCCCACGAAGACCTCCCCAAGCAGATCCTCGCCAAGGGCTGGATCCGGCCGATCCTGCGCAGGCCGGCGTCATGGATGGCCGGGCGCATCGAGCTCGCCGCCGCCAGCCGCCTCACGGCCGTGATCGGCACGGTGCCGCCGATCGTTGAGCGCTTCCGCGGCCGCGCACCGCGAGTTGCCCTGGTCGCGAACTTTCCGCGGCTCGACGAGATCGCCCCAGGCCCATTCGCCGAGCGCCGGCGCGTCGCGTGCTACATCGGCGATCTCTCGCGTCTGCGCGGACTCGTCGAGCTCGTCGATGCCATGGAGCACGTCGACGGCGAGCTCGAGCTGGCCGGCCGCTTCGACTCCAGTTTCGCCCCGAGCGAGCTCGAGACGCGTCCCGGCTGGGCGCGCGTGCGCTACCACGGACGCGTCGGACGCGCCGAGGTGGTGGCGCTCCTGCACCGGGCGGGCGTCGGTGTGCTGCCCCTGAGGCCCTCGCCGAACCACGCGATCTCGTGGCCGGTAAAGCTCTTCGAGTACATGGCGGCCGGCCTGCCGGTCGTCGCCACGGACGTCGGGCCGTGGAACGCCATCATCGAGCGGCACCGCTGCGGCGTGTGTGTCCCGCTCGGCGATGCGCGCGCCCTCGCCGCGGCCATCACGCGCATCCTCGACGACCCCGGCGAGGCACGGGCGATGGGCGAGCGCGGGCGCGCCGCCGCCGTGGCGCACTACTCCTGGGAGAGCCAGGAGGCGGCCCTGCTCGGCCTTTACGAGGAGCTGCTGCAGTGAGCACCGCGCGCCGCATCGCCGGCCGTCTCTACGGCGACTACCTCTTGCCGAGCCGTCTGCGGGAGTACGAGCTTCTGCTCTCCCTGGCGCTCACGGCGAGCTACGAAACGCTTCCGCTGGGCGAGTTTGCGAGGCGCGAGGAGCTCCCGGAGCGCGTCCTGCTGATGCGTCATGACATCGACTCCGATCTCGCCACCGCGGCACGCATGTGGCGCATCGAGCAACGCCTCGGCGTACGCGGCACGTGGTTCTTCCGCCTCTCGACCTGGGACGACTCGCTCATCGACGAGATCGCCGGCGGGGTGTGCGAGGTCGGCTACCACTACGAGGAGCTCGCGACGCTGGCTCTGCGCCGCGGCGCCCGCTCGCGCGAGGCAGCGCTCGCGCTGATCGACGAGGCGCGTGACCTCCTGCGCAGCAACACCGCCGCCGTGCGCCGCCGCAGCGGGCTTCCGCTCACGACCTTCGCCTCGCACGGCGACTTCGCGAACCGCCGGACGGGTGTCGCCAACACGGCGCTGCTCGAGGACGAGGGGTTGCGCGCGGAGCTGGACGTGCGGGTCGAGGCCTACGACGAGACGGTCACCTCGCGCTTCGACGCACGCGCGAGCGACCGCGGCTATCCGCAGCTGTGGACTCCCTCCGATCCCGCCGACGCGCTGCGTGCCGGCGCAGGCGTGATCGAGATCCTCGTGCACACGCGGCCGTGGGGCGCCGCGCCACTCGCCAACGCCCGGCTCGACCTCGCGCGCCTGCGTGACGGCGCGCTCCTGCTGGCGCGCTCGCGGCGCTGACACCGCCTATTGACTCAGCCGTAGCGCGAACTGCAGGTCGCCGTCCTTACGGTTCGACTGGTCCCATTGGTCCCAGCCCGTCCAGCTTCCAGAGCGCGAGAACTGCGCGTAGCCGGCGCTGAAGACGGTCGCGGAGTCGAAGCCGAAGGCCAGCCCCTTGCGCAACGGGAACGCCTCGAACGTGCCGCCGGCCGAGCGCAGCACCAGCGCGAGCTTCTGGCCATTGTGCAGGAGCGGCGGCTTGCGGAAGGTAGCCGACACCCAGCCCGGCCCGTCGCTCGGCACCAGCGCT
>JALYLC010000548.1 GCA_030774435.1 Actinomycetota bacterium | reverse complement strand
CCGCTCGCTCGGCGGCCGGCGCGGCGACCGGCTCGCGCTCGAGCGCCCAGGCCGCGATGCGGTGGTCGTCCGTGCCGCTGGCAGGCATCTCCCAGTCGTGGATCTGCGCCGCCACGCGCTTGCGGTTGAGCAGGTGCCGCACGCCGATGTTGTCGGACGAGATCGAGCCGCCGATCGTGCCGGTGCCGATCATGAACGTGCGCTCCACGCCGGTCGAGTAGCCCATCGCGCCGAACAGCGACGGCGTGTTGACCAGCACGCGGTAGGCCGGCGCGGCCTCCGCGTAGCGGGAGATGACGGCCTCGTCGCTCGAGTGCACGGCCGACGTGTGGCCGTCGCCGCCGAAGCGCAGCTGCGCGACCGCCGTCGCGATGCCGGCCTCGGGACCATCGACCTCGATGAACTTGAACACGGGGCCGAGGATCTCGCGCGACAGGGGGAAGTCGTAGCCGATGCCGCCCGGGCGTACGACCAGCAGCCGCGTGCCCTCGGGGATCGTGAAACCGGCCAGGTGCGCGAGCGTGGCCGGCGACTGCGCCACGGCCTCGACGTTCGACGGCCCGCGGCCGCCCTGCGGGAACAGCAGCTGCGTGATTCGGTTCTGCTGGTCGTCGCTCAGGAACAGCGCGCCCTCGCGCTCCATGGCCGCCTGCAGCTGGGCGGCGATCGAGCGGTCGACGATGGCGGACTGCTCGGAGGCGCAGGCCGTGCCCCAGTCGAAGATCTTCGCCGCCATGACGCAGCGCGCTGCGTAGTCGATGTCGCGCACCGAGGCGTGGATGTAGGCGGGCACGTTGCCCGGGCCGACCGCGTAGGTTGGCTTGCCGGAGGAGTACGCGGCCAGCACCATGGCGCGCGAGCCCGTGGCGAGCACGAGGTCGGTGCGGTGGTGTCGCATGAGCGCGTCCGTGCCCGCCACGGAGACGCGCGACATGGACTGGATCAGATCGGCGGGCGCGCCGGCTTCCTGCGCGGCCTCCTGCATCACGCGCGCGGTCTCGCCGCTCGAGCGCACGGCGCGCGGATGCGGCGCCAGCACGATCGCGTTCCGCGCCTTGACCGAGATCAGCGACTTGAACAGAACCGTCGAGGTCGGGTTCGTGACGGGGACGAGCCCGGCGATCACGCCGACCGGCTCGGCGATCGTGATCACGCGCTTCTGCGTGTCGTTGGAGATCACGCCGACCGTGCGCTCGTCGCGGAAGCCCTCGTACACCCACTGCGTGTTGAAGACGTTCTTGAACGTCTTGTGGACCGCGCGGCCGTATCCCGTCTCCTCGGCCGCGAGCACGCCGAGCCGCTCGGCCGCCTCCGTGCCCGCGCGCGCCATGGCCGCCGTGATGCGGTCGACGTCCTCCTGCGTGGCGGACGCGAACGCGCGCGCGGCGATGTGCCCGCGCACGGCGAGTTCGTGAGCTTCGGTGATCGAGTCTTGCTCGGGCACGGTCGGAGCCCTGCGCTCGCGCAGGCTCAGGCGTCGCCGCCGGGCAGGATCTTCTCGACGTCAGGGTGGGGGCGCGGGATCACGTGCGACGACACGAGCTCGCCCACTCGGGCTGCCGCCTCGGCGCCCGCGTCGACGGCCGCCTGCGTCGCCCCGACGTCCCCGCGCACCAGCACGGTGACGTACCCGCCGCCGATCTGCTCCTTGCCGATCAGCGTCACGTTCGCCGCCTTCACCATGGCGTCGGCAGCCTCGACCGCGCCGACCAGCCCGCGCGTCTCGATCATGCCGAGCGCGATCATCGTCATGCCGCTAGAGCCTCGCGTGGACACGTATCCCTCCGGTCGTGAACTGTCGTTGTCATTCCTTCGAGCGTCTGCGTCGCACCGAGGCTATGCGAACTCCCGGTAGCGCTGCGTCTCCCAGTCGGTGATGAACGCCTCATACAGCGTCAGGTCATAGCGCGCCAGCGCTGCGTAATTGTCCGCGAAGCGCTGGCCGAACGCCTCGCGTGCGAACGGCGTCGCCTCCCAGGCCTCGATCGCCGCGCCCAGCGTACGAGGTAGGAGCGCGAGGCGATCGTCCGCGTAGGCGTCGTGCTTGGCCGTGGGCGGGAGCTCGAGCTCGCGCTCGATGCCGTCCATGCCGGCCGCCAGCAGGGCGGCCGTCAGCAGGTAGGGGTTGGCGTCGGCCGCCCCGCCGCGGTATTCGACGCGCGAGGCCGGGCCCGATTGCGGAATGCAGCGCACGGCCACGTTGCGGTTGTCGAGCCCCCAGCTGACGCGCGTGGGTGCGAAGGAGTAGTCCTCGATGCGCTTGTACGCGTTGACGGTGGGGTTGGCGAGCAGCGAGATCTGCGCGGCGTGCGTCGTCAGCCCTGCGACCCAGTGGCGCATCGAGGCATTGCCGAGCGCGTCCTCGTCGGTCGCGTGCTCGAACACGTTGACGCCGTCGTTGCGCAGGCTGTGATGCAGATGCAGGCCGTTGCCCGAGACGCCCGGGAACGGCTTGGCCATGAACGTCGCGCGCAGGCCGTGGTTGCGCGCGATCTCGCGCACGACCGACTTGAAGACGACGGTGTCGTCGCAGGCCGTGATCGGAGAGCCGTGGCCGAAGTTGATCTCGACCTGCGCGGGGCCGTACTCGGTGTTGGAGGCCTCGACGACGATGCCGTAGGCCTCGACCACGCGGCGGACGTGACCGACGACGTGCTCGAGCTCGGCGCCCTTCTGCAGGGAGTAGCACTGGACGCCGTCGTAGACCGGCTTGCCGTCCTCGTCCGTCAGATAGAACTCGAGCTCCGTCGCCACCACGGGCTCGAAGCCGCGCGCCTGGCAGCGGTCGACCTGGCGGCGCAGCTGATGGCGGGGGTCGGCGTCGATCGGCTCGTGGCCGTGCTCGCTGACGCAATCGCCCATGCAGAGCGCGGTACGGTCACGCCACGGCGTCGGCCGCAGGGTCGCGAGATCCGGGACCACGATCATGTCGACGATGTCCGAGGCCGGGTTGTAGTGGGGCAGCTCCGGCAGCTCGCAGTGCCAACTCCAGAAGAACGTCGCATCCGCCTGGGCGAAGCCCTTCTCGGCGGTGCGCTCGAGGAAGAACGTCGCTGGAATGCGCTTGCCGCGCAGGTGCCCCTGGGTATCTGCGAAGGCGACCTCGATCGTGTCGACGTCGTGCTCCGCGATCAGGGCCGCTGCGCGCGCATGCAGTTGCTTGAAGTTC
>JALYLC010000547.1 GCA_030774435.1 Actinomycetota bacterium | reverse complement strand
GAGCTCGACCGCGCACGCCGGGCGGCTCGGCCCGGCCGCCGCCATGCTCGAGGAAGCGCTTGCGCTCGTCGCGTCTGCGGAAGCCGCCGCCGATATCGACCTGGAGCGCGCCCGTCTGCTGGCCGCGGCTGGACGCGAGCGCGCCGCCAGCGAGCTGCTGCGGCGAGCAGCCGACGATGTCACGCCGCACGATCCCGCACGGGCCGCTCGGTTGCTCGCCGAAGACGCAATGCTGATGCTCGGCGAACACGAGCTCGCGGCGGCAGCGGCCAGCGCCGAGCGCGCCGAAGGACTCGGCGTGCCCAGCGACTCGCGGGACGCCCTGGCCCTGGAGATCGCGCTCGCGGCAACACGGCTCGCAGCTGGAGGGAGCGATGCAGTGGCCACGCTGCGGCGGGCATGCGAGCGCGGGGAGGCGATCACCGATCCCTCGCTCGTCGCCTGGCTGGCGCAGGCCCTCGCGGCCGCCGGCGAGGGCGAGGCGGCACGCCCGATGCTCGCCCGCCAGGTGGAGCAACACCGGGTGGCCGGCGACGTATGGTCGCTCCAGGAGGAGCTCCTCGGGCTCGCCGATCTCGAGCTGCGGTCCGGGCAGCTGCCCGCAGCGCTCGAGGCGGCGCGCGAGACGCTCCAACTCGCGGACGAAATCGGCAGCGTGCGTGCGCGTCGCCGTAGCCTGCTCACACTCGCGCTCGTGGAGGCCCTGCTCGGGCGTGAAATCGACTGCCGGGAGCATGTGAAGCAGGGGCTCGACGGCCGCCGCGAATACGGCGCGGGCGCACTCGAGGCGAGCGGCGGGCTGGCCCTCGGGCTGCTCGAGCTAAGCCTCGCGCGGCCCGCCGAGGCGATCGTTGCGCTCGAGCCTGTCCGGCGGCACGCACGCCAGGCCGAGCTCCAGGACCCCGGGTGGCTGCCATGGGAGACGGCGTTGATCGAGTCCTATTTCGCGGCCGCCCGGCCGCAGGACGCGCGCGAGGTGCTCGACGCCCTCGAGGCCCGGACCCGACACATCGAGCGAGGCACGATGCGAGCTGCAGCAGCGCGCTGCGCCGGACTGCTCTCGGCTGACGATGCCTTCGCGGCCCACTTCGACGAGGCACTCGTGCTGCTCGAGCGTGACGGCAACCCGTTCGAGCTCGCCCGCACCCGCCTCTGCTACGGCGAGCGCCTGGTTCGAGTCGAGCGGCACGAGCCCGCGCGCGAGCTGCTACGCACGGCGCTCGACGGCTTCGAGCTCCTCCGCGCCCTGCCGTGGACGGAGCGCACGCGATCGGCGCTCGCTTCGTGTGGCGAGATTGCCCGCCGCCAGTCGCCGCGTGCGGTCGACCTGCTCACGCCCCAGGAACTCCAGGTCGTGCGGCTCGTCGCCGAGGGCGCAAGGAACCGCGACGTCGCCGCGCGGCTGTTCCTCAGCCAGAAAACGGTCGAGTACCACCTGCGCAACACGTTCCGCAAGCTCGACGTGCGCTCGCGCACGGAGCTGGTCACTCGCCTCGCGGCCGAGGGCGGCCTTCCCGGCAGCGGCGCGGTCTGAATCCTCCTGACGTTCGCCGCGGCGAAGCTACTCTCGTTCTCGATCGATGCGGCGCGCGCGCATGCGTGCGAGTGCAGTCTCGATGTCTCCGCGTTGTGCGGAAGATGCGGGGAGCAGCTCGCGCGCGCGAGAGAGCAAGTCGCTTGCCGCCGGGGCGTCGTCGAGCGCGAGTGCGTGCAGACCGGCCTGTTCGAGCTGGCCTGCAGCGACGGCGGCGACCGGCGGCGGCGCAGTCCGTGGGCGCAGTTCGATGCGGAGGCGCGCAGCTTGCTCCAGGTGGTAACCAACCAGCGCGGGATCATGGCCTTCGCGCTGAGCGAGCCTGGCCGCGAAGCGCTCGTGGAGGGCGGCGCGGCGCGTCTTGGGCATCGCCGACAGGACCGCGTCGTGAACGAGCGCGTGACGGAAGTGAAGCCGGCGGCCGCTGAACAAGCCCGAGAGGCCCGTAGGTGCGACCGCCGTCGCGGACCTACCCTCGGCGACGAACTCTCCAGTCTCGAGGCGCGCGAGCTGAGGCAGTAGCCAATCGCGCTCCCCTTCCTCGAGCAGCGCCGCGACGGCGCCGGGCCGAAAGTCGCGCCCGACGATGGACGCGGCTTCGAGGACAGCCCGAGTCTCGAGCTCGAGGCGGTCTAGGCGCGCCGCGAGGAGGCTCGCAATGTCGAGCGGCACGCCTTCGCCACCGTCCGCGACGGCACGCGCGAGCTGCTCGAGGAACAGCGCGTTGCCGTCGGCTCGCGCTAGGACGCGCGCCGCGTCGTCGGGGTTGAGAGCGTGTCGTTGTGCGAGCAGTTCCGCCGCCGTTCCGGGGCCGAGCCTGCCGAGGCGCAGCGCGATCTTCGCGAGATCGGGTCGGTGCTCGAAGAGGTCGTCTCGGGCCGTGCCGATCAGGAGCACCGGAGCTGCCAGCGTTTCGTCGAGGAACTCGAGCAGGTCGAGGAGAGTCGGCTCGGCCCAATGCAGATCCTCGAACACGACCACGAGTGGGCGGTCCGCAGAGAGCGAGGCGAGGAGTCGCGCGACGGCATCGAACGACTCATCGCGGCTCAGCAGGCCGGGGCCGTGTCCGGTCAGACGCAGCAGTCGTCTGGCGATCGTCGGTGCGTCTGCCTGACCATGGAGTAGGTCGGCGTACTCTCGCTCGCCGGCGACCGGTGACAGCTCCTCGAGCAGTTCTCGCAGCGGGCGATAGGTATTCCCACGGCCATAGCTCGGGCACGCGCAGCACAGCGCGCGGCCCGCGGGCAGCTCCGAGATCAGCTCGGAGACCAGCCTCGACTTGCCGATGCCCGCCTCTCCGCTGACGAGTACGAGCCCGGTGCGCCCATCCCGCGTGACGCGATCGAGCCTCGCCTGGAGAACCGCGAGTTCCTCCTCGCGCCCGACGAGGGCGGATGCGCCTGTCGACAATCCGGCCGGACGATCGACAGGACCGAGCAGGCGCCAAGCCGCCAGCGGAGCTCTCTTGCCGCGTGCGGAGGTCGGCGTCACCGCGCGCGCCCGCACCGCGCTCGAGACGAGCCGGTAGGTCAGCTCTCCTAGCAGGATGCCGCCGACGGGCGCTGCCTGCTGGAGGCGAGCTGCGGTGTTGACCGCGTCCCCGGTGGCGAGCGCCTGACCACTCGAGGGATCACCCGCAACGACCTCGCCGGTGTTCACGCCGATCCGCACGGCCAGTTCAACCCCGAGCTCCGCATGAAGATCTGCGCTCAACTCGGCGACACCGGCAGCCAGGTCGAGCGCTCCCCGAACCGCCCGGAGGGCATCGTCTTCGTTGGCCGTCGGGACGCCGAAGACGCACATCACCGCGTCTCCGATGTACTTCTCCACCTGCCCGCCGTGAGCCCGCAGGGCACTCGCCGCAGCCTCGAAGTAGCGCGCCTGGACATCCCTCAGCACTTCCGGATCGAGGCGCTCCCCAAGCGCAGTCGAGCCGACAAGATCGCAGAAGACGATCGAGATCAGCGCCCGCCGCTCACGCGGCGGCGCCTCGCCGAGCGCGAATCCGCACCGGGAGCAGAAGCGCGCATCCTCCGCCCCGAGGTTGCCGCACGACGGGCAGGTACGGAGCCGAGTCACCGGTTAGTCGATCGGACGCCGTCGGCTGCGCGGCCCGTCCAGCCCAGCCCACCGCGCGCGACGGCGCATGCCTCCTGGCTACCCACAACGCCAGAAAGGATACCGCTCTGGCTGTGTAGCTTTGGTCCGGCCCGGGTCGTTGGGTCCGGCAGTCCGGCACCCAGCCACCACCGCGTCAGGCTGGTTGTATCGTGCCGGGCGCAACCGCGCATGCCGCATAACGTCGGGCTTCGATCCTGCGCCCTTGGTCAGGGTACCGCTGCATACCGCTGGCGAAAGGTCTAGTTTGCTCTGCCTGATGAGGTGGAATTCCAGGCTTTTCGGGTCTCGGACAGCAGAGTTGGGCGATTATCGGCGAGTGGAGGTTGGCTTTTGTCGTCGCTGACGAGGCGTCTTTGGGGCGTCGCGTTGGCGGTCGGGTTGGGGTTGACGGTGCTGGGTGTCGTGAGCGCGGGCGCGCGCCCGGATGCTCCACGCGTCGGCGCGAAGGCGGTGCCGTTGCGTGCGGTCATGTACGAGACAGCGCCGACGACGGCGAAGGCGGGCCGGCCGGCTGCGGCCGCCGTGGGTCGCGGTGTGGCGGCAGTGCGATCTCACCTCGCGGCGCTTACGTGGGCTCGTGCCGATGCTGCGATCGTGCGCTGGGACGGCCGTGGCACGGCGAGCGATCGTACGTTGGCAGCAGTGCTCGCGAGAATCGCCTCGACGCGCGCGCATGTCCGTGCAGCGGCTCTGATCGACCGTGCGCGCGGCAGCGCTCGGGCCCAGCTGCGTGCGCTGGCGCGGCTGCGGGTGGGGTCGCGGGGCTATCTTCGCGTCCGGTCTCGTCCGGCCGTCTTCGTGGCGCTGGCCGATCGGTCGTTGCGGGGCTGCGCGCAGGCGCGGCGCTGGCGAGCGGCCGCGCGCGGCCTGTGGCTCGCGCAGGCCGCCTTCGCCGGGTATGCGACCTGTCGTTCGGCTGCCGACGCGTGGTTTCGCGACGCGCCCGTCGCTCGTACGGCGCGTGCGAATGGCTCCTTCCTGATCCGGCCGGGGTATTGGCAAAACAGCACGCGCGCGCCGAAGGTGGCGCGTTCGATCGCGGCATGGCGACGCTCGATCCGGCGCATGGTCGCCTCGCGCGAGCCGCTGCAGGTGATCGATTCGCTCAATGACTGGGCTCACGGCAGCGCGATCGAGGCGAGCCCGGCGTGGGCCTCGGCCAGTGGCTTCGGTCTGTATCTCGATGCGCTCCACGCAGCGCCCCCGGCCGTCCCACCTCCAGCGGTGAGCCCGCCACAGACGACGACCGGGCAACAGACCGCTCCAACGGTCGATGCGACAGTGGTCTCGAGCGTGACGGCCCACCACGCCACGGTCTCGAGCACGGTCTCCGCCGGCGCATCCCCGGCCACGTTGTGGGTCGAGTTCGGCCCCACGACCGCATACGGTCAGACGACCAGCCCCGTCTCGCTCGCCGCCGGGAGCGCGCAGCGCGTGTCGGTCGTTCTGTCGTCGCTCTCGGCCGCCGTGCACTACCACGCGCACGTCGTGGTTTCCTCACCCATGGGCCGCGTCAGCAGTCCGGACGTTGCGTTCACGACTCTCACCGACACCAAGGTGGTGCGCGTCGCGACCGCCGGCGACATCGCCTGCGACCCCAACGAGCCCAACTTCAACGACGGTCAGGGAACCGCGACGGCGTGCCGGCAGCTCGCTGTCTCGAATGCGATCCTGGCCGGGGGCTACGACGCAGTGCTACCGCTCGGCGACGAGCAGTACAACGCCGGTTCCGCGAGCGCCTTCGCTGCGTCGTACCACCCAAGCTGGGGCCGGCTCGACTCGATTGCGCATCCGGTGGTCGGCAATCACGAGTACGGGCGCCCGGCCGCTGGGCCCTATTTCCAGTACTTCGGCGCGGCGGCCGGGACGCCGGGTCAGGGGTGGTACTCCTACGACCTCGGCTCGTGGCACGTGATCGCCGTGAACTCCAACTGTGCTCGAATCACGGGCGGCTGCGGCGCCGGCTCGCCCGAGGAGCTCTGGCTGCGCGCAGACCTCGCCGCCCACCCCGTCGGCTGCACGCTCGCGTACTGGCACCAGCCGCTGTTCACCTCGGGTCAGGAACCTCCGACCCCAGAGGTGAGCACGATCTGGGACGATCTCTCGGCCGCCGGCGCAGAGATCGTGCTCAACGGCCACGAGCACCTGTACGAGCGCTTCGCACCGCAAACCTCGACGGGCCAGCGCGACGACGCCCACGGCATCCGCGAGTTCGTCGTCGGCACGGGCGGCGAGAACCACATGACGTTCCACGCGACGCCCGCCGCCAACAGCGAAGTGCGCGACAACACCAGCTTCGGCTTCCTCGAACTCACCCTCAGCAACGGCGCCTACGCCTGGAGATTCGTCTCCGATCCGCCGGGCGGCTTCAGCGACAGCGGCACCGGCACCTGCCACTAGCCCGGCTCGACGGGATCCCTATCGCACCCGCGAACGCAGCACGTGGGATGCGATCGCGTACCGGCGGATGACCCCGACGCGCCCGCCGTGTTCGCGTGCGAGGTCGAGCGCAGAGCGCTCGACCACGAGCAGGCCGCGTGTCGTGAAGCGCTCAGGCGCCTCGTACCAGCGCGATCCTCGTCGCACTGGGCTTGGACATCGGCGACGCGATCGTCGGTCTGCTCATGACGCTCGTCATCCTGCGCATCACGTGGCAGTCCTTCCGCACCGTCCAGCGCGATCCCGGCTCCGAACTGGACGTCGGAGACGTCGACCCAAGCCGCGCTGCACGCGGCAACGCTCCCGGCGGCTAGAACCAGCCGCCTCAGCCATGCGCGTGCGTGGCGTGGGGATCGTCGTCGGGCGTCTCGGGGTCGTTCATGTGGCGGAGCATGGGCAGGCCGCCGGTCTTGAGGAAGCGCCACACGAGCAGGCCGGCGAGCGCGAGGAAGATGGCGTTGAGGGCGGTGGTGTAGTTGAGCGTGACGGAGGCTTCGACGACCTTGGCATGGCGCCCGTTGGGGACGAGCCCGAGTACTCGGAAGGCGAGGTCGACGGCAAGGCCGGCGATGACCATGGAGGCGTAGAGGACGCCGGCGAGGATGAGCGTCATGCGCATGCCGTAGTAGCGGCGGTAGATGTCGAGGATGGGGAGGATGAG
>JALYLC010000546.1 GCA_030774435.1 Actinomycetota bacterium | reverse complement strand
CCTTGCTTCTCCTGCTCGCGCTCGTCGCCGGTGCAGGACTGCGGGCTGGGCGCGACCTCGTGCTCGACGAGCGCGTGCACGGTTCCGCCGATGCCGTCGCACTGGCCGCGGCCGCCGCCCTCGAGCGGCACTACGGGGACGCCGTCGATGCGGGAGGTGCGCCCGCCGCCGTCCGCCTCAGCGAAGGCGCGGCGCGGGCGGCGGCACGGAGCACGGCTGCGCAGCTCGGACTGTCACTCCGATCGATCTCGTTCGAGCGCGGGCCACACGACCCGTCGCCGCTCGCGGTGCGCGTGCGGGTGGCCGCGGGCCCGGACGGTGCGAGTGCGCACGCGGGCATCGCGTTCGCACCGGCTCTCCCGGTCGAGGGCTTCCGCATCGCCGACGTGCGAGGCCTGGATGCCGGCGGAGCCGTCGTGGCGGCTGCGCTCGCGCAGCTCGGCTGGCCGTACGTCTGGGGCGGCGAGAGCCGGTCCGAGGGCGGATTCGACTGCTCGGGCCTGATCGACTACGCCCTCGCAGCTGCCGGCATCCCGGTGGGGCGGCTGACCGCGGCCGGGTTGCAGCAACTCGCCCGTCCGCTGCCCGCCGGCGCAGGACTGCGAGCCGGGGATCTCGTGTTCGTCGGCCTGCCGGCTCACCACGTCGGCCTCGTGGTTGCGCCCGGGCTGGCCGTCGAGGCCCCGCACCGCGGAGCGCGCGTCCACGTCGAATCGCTCGGCGACGGTGGCTGGACCGGGGCGGGGCGGTTGTCGCTGCCCGGCCAGACAGCCGCGGTGCCGGAGGAGGGCCAGCTCGCGGTCCCCGCCTACGTTCCGGGGCCGCTGCGGACGCCCATCACGCGCGCTGCCCGTGCGGAGCAACTGCCACCAGCGCTGCTCGCGGCGCAACTCGAGGCGGAGAGCGGCTTCGATGCCTCGGCGCGCTCGCCGTCGGGCGCCGAGGGCATCGCGCAGTTCATGCCCGCGACCTGGGCCGGCAGCTGGAATCCGCAGCGCGGGCACAGCCCGTTCGAGGCGGCAGCGGCGATCGCCGCGCAGGCGCGCCTGATGCACGTCCTGCTCGAGCGCGCGGGCGGCGACGTCGCCTCCGCGCTGGCCGCGTACAACGCCGGTCCTGCGGTGCTTCCGGTCGACTGGCCGGGCGAGACTCGTGCGTACGTCGCCCGCGTCATGCGCCGCTTCGGAGGGCCCGCCAGCCTGGGCGCGGAGCTGCCCGTGGAGCTCGCCACGGCGGGCGCGGCGCAGCTCTCGGGCAGGACGGAGGTGCGGCTCATGCCGTGACCGGCCGAAATCGCCCATCGCGCCCGGACGAGCGATATGCCTGGTGCGCTATGCGGGCGGCCCTCGACATCGCTACAATTGCCTCATGCGCGGGCTGAGAATCATCGTCGCGGTAGAGGCGGCGATCCTCGTGCTCGCGGTCGGGCTCGTTCTCCACAGCGAGGGTCACAAGCGCTTTCCGCCAACCATTGCGGTTACGTCTGCGCAGGCCCCGCGCCACGTTGTGCTTCCCGTTTCCGTCGATCTGGGATCCCGCGGATCCACGACGACGTCTGCGCTCGTGCTGGTGAGACGGGGCGGCCGGGCGACGGCCGTGCCCGCCCGCGGTGACCACGGCAGCGCTGCCTTCCGGGGAACCACGGGCAAGCGCGCCCGCCACCGCGGCTAGAGCGCTTTTCGAAATGCGCTCCCGAACCGCCCGCGGGAGGCTGCGGCGCGCTCGCCGCCGCTCGGAGCACAAATGAGATGAGGAGTCCAGATCGTCCCGTTGGGGGACACGGACGCGCCTCTCGCTGCCGATGCGCCGGACATGGAGTCGTCCGCTCGGGCGGCTCGGAGAGGACGCAGGAGGAGAGGGATGGCTGAGGACACCGGATCTGGAGAGTCGCGAGACCGCCCCAGCGCGAAGCGCTCGGCGGGCGTCGCTGCGCTCGTCGCAGCCGGCCTGGCGGCGGGCGCACTCGCCGCGGGCGCGCTGGCGAGCGGGGCCACCGCAGACGTCGGCGACCCCACCACGACGACGACGACCAGCGATCCGGGCGTCCCCACCGCGACCGACCCGGGTCCGGGCACGACCGTGACGACCACGGAGACGACGACGGAGACGACCACGGATCCGGCCACGCCCCCGGCCGACACGACGCCCCCGGCGACCGATCCGCCCGCGGATCCCCCGCCCGTGACCGACCCGCCGGTCGATACGACGCCACCGCCGGCGGCCACCACGGCGGCAGCGCCCGAG
>JALYLC010000545.1 GCA_030774435.1 Actinomycetota bacterium | reverse complement strand
GGCTATTACCTCATCGGCGGGCGCACGCCGCTGCCCGACATCTTCACCGGAATGCCGTGGGGCACCGATCGCGTCCTGGCGGAGACTCGCGCGAGACTCACTCGCATCAGCGCCGCGTGGCACGAGCTTCCGACGCTGCGCGACGTCGATACGGCGGATGACGCGCGTGCCGAAGGACTCTTGACCTGATTCTGGAGACGCAACGATGGCATGGCGAGTCCTCGAGCACGGCGACCAACGCTGGAACGTGTCGATCGCCGCAGAACGACGGCCCAACTCACCACACTGGAATCTGGTCTTCTCCTTCCGGGGCACCGAGCCCGGCCAGCGCTCGGTGTGGGCGGATTACCCGCTATCCTCTTCGTCGAAATCCGCACTCTTCGTCCGCGCGGAGCGCATTTCCAACGACGATCTCATCGCGCTTCTCGTCTCGCGCCTGGGCTAGGGGTGGCATGGGCTTTGCCTTGTTGACACCTTGATTTTCACGCTGCTTTTCCGGCCTGCTCAAGGACCGCCATGTCAACCACAACCCCGCTCCCCGAACGACTGCGGTTCGCGGAGTTCACCCTGGACCGGTTGCCCAACGGGCGGTGTCGCGCTCGGGTGGGTTTAACGTGGCGCGATTCAGAGCAGTTTACCGGCGAGGGAGAAGGACTGGCGTCTCAGGCAGGTGAGCTGCGCTGTGCCGCTCAGGCCTGCGTCGTGGCCCTGGGGCAAGCGATGCAGGGGGGCATGAGCTTCGAGCTACTGGGCGTCAAGGCGGTGCGCGCCTTCGATTCCACTGTGGTGATCGTATCACTGGCGGTGCACGGGGAAGGCAACGGACAACGAGTGGTGGGGTCGTACCTGACCGACAACGACACGGCGCGCGGCGCTGCCCTGGCGGTTCTCAACGCGACGAACCGGATCCTCGGCAATCGCCTGTTCATGCGATAAATCCGCCTAGCAACCCCCGGCTCTCCCCTTCAGTTCGCCTCTGGTTCCTGCGGTTTGCAGGTGGGAGCGGCGGTCGCCCCGTGACCCAAGCCGAAACTTTACCGAAGGTAATGCCCATGCTTCGGATCTTGTCAGCTCTTACGCTCCTCGTCCTCACGGCATGCGGCGGTTCCCGCGGGGCCGTCTCCCCATTGCCGGGGCCAGCGGGATCGCCGCTGACCAACATGGATCGGCCTTCCCGCCGCGCGACAGACTCCCTGTCCGATCAGCTCGATCTTCCGTCCGCGCCGGTAATGGACTCGGCACTCGTGGCGGCAGATTTCGCGGCGGAGGGGCGTCTTGCAGCCGATTCGGCAGCAGACGAGGCCGTGCTCGAGGAGTTGGCTACGGCGCATCCGGAAGGCAACGAGTCAGACAGTAGTGGGGACGTGGCCGCAGAAGGCGGCGCCGAGGCGCTCGCCGATGCGGTGACCTGGGACATCGATGTCGCGACCTACAACAGTCACGACCGGGTGCGGTACTATCTCGACTTCTTTCAGACCCGCGGCCGCGAGCGGATGAGCATCTGGCTCACCAGGATGCCGCGATACGAGGCCATGATCCGCGAGCGACTGCAGCGGGAGAATCTCCCGGGCGATCTGGTGTACCTCGCATTGATCGAGAGCGGTTTCTCCAACACCGCCACCAGCCGGGCCAAGGCGGTCGGGATGTGGCAGTTCATGAAGGGCACCGCCCGGGGCTACCAGCTACGGGTAGACTCCTGGGTGGACGAGCGGCGGGATCCGTTTCGAGCGACGGACGCCGCGGCGCGACACCTGCGCGATCTCAACCGCCGCTTCGGCTCTCTCTACCTTGCCGCCGCCGCGTACAACGCCGGCTCGGGCAAGGTGTCGCGCGGGCTGGTTCGGCTGCCCGACGAAGAGAGCGATTCGGTCAACTCCGACGCCACCTTCTTCCGGCTGTACGACACCAAGCTGCTCCGTCGCGAGACCAAGGACTACGTGCCGAAGCTGATCGCCGCGGCGCGGATCGCGAAGGAGCCCGCGCGCTACGGGTTCGAGCTCGGCGCGGTCGAGCCGCCGACGTACGATTCGATGGTGGTGCCCACGATGACGGGGCTCGACG
>JALYLC010000544.1 GCA_030774435.1 Actinomycetota bacterium | reverse complement strand
CACGCTCGCGCTGGCGCACGGCACGCCGGTCCTGGCCGAGGACCTGCTGGCCGAGCAGGTCGCCGATGCGGGCGGGCGTGTCTGGGTGGCGAACCCGATCGACGCTTTTCGCGAGTCGGATCAGCGCGTCTACGTCGAATGGCTGCGAGGAGTGCCCGCGGGCGACGCCGCACTCGCCCACGCGCCGCGCGCCGTGCTCGTGCGCCGAAACGGCGAGGCCGACCGCCGGCTGCGCACGGACGCCCGCTTCCACCGCATCGCCTCGGACCCTCGCGCGGTGCTCTACGCGCGCATCGCGCCGGCCTGGGCCCGCACATCGAGGTGAGACCCCGGTTTATACATTGGACCGCATATAAAGGGGTCAGACCCCGATTTATGCACGGCCGCCGGGTGGATTCAGGCTCAATGTCCGGGGGTGAGGTGCCGATGGGCGTGTCGTGAACGCCCACGCGCAGCCGATCCGGGGCAGGCATTCGCTCGCGCGCGTTGCGCGGGTGCTCGATCGGGCGATCCCGAGCCCGCTGTTGGCGATTCCGCCGCTCTGGCTCGCGCTCGGGCTGTTGTCGCTCGCATCCCTGCGCATCCGGGCCGACACCTGGTTCGACCTCGCCGCGGGGCGCGACATCGTCCAGCACGGCCTCCCGCACTCCGACCGGCTGATGGCGCTGACGGCCGGCCATTCGTGGCAGGACCAGCAGTGGCTCGCGCACCTCACGTCGTACGGCCTCTTCGACCTCGGGGGCCTGCCGCTCGTCTCGCTGGTCGACGCGGGCTGCCTCGTGCTCGCCCTCTCAATCGCGATCCTGGCCGCACGGAGCTTTGGCGGCTCGCCGCTCTGGATCGCGGCCGTCGCGAGCCCCCTGATCCTGATCCAGGTTCCGTCGGAGACGCGCGCGCAGAGCTTCGCGATGCCGCTCTTCGCGGCCCTCGTCTGGCTGCTGTCGCGCGACGCGCGGCGCCCTGACCGCAGGATCCTGCTCGTACTGCCGCTGCTCGCGCTCTGGGCGAACCTGCACGGCAGCATCCTGATCGCCTGCGTGCTCGTGCTGCTGCGCTGCGCCGTCGGTGCCGGGACGGCGTTGCGCGGGCGCAGGCTGCGCGACCTGTGGCGCTACGTCGGGCTTGCGGCCGCCGCGGTGCTGGCGCCGCTCGCGTCGCCGTATGGCCTGGAGATGCTCGACTACTACCGCTCGACGGCCACCAACGGCGCGTTCCGCAGCGTCGTCGTGGAGTGGGCCGGCACAGATCTCCGCGGCTGGTTCGGGCCCGTGTTCTTCCTGCTCGCGGGGCTCGCGATCGTCGGCATCGCTCGTCCCGAGATCCGGCTCGGGCTGTTCGACTGCCTGTGCCTCGTCTTCCTCGTGCTGATCGGCATCGACACGCTCCGCAACGTCGTCTGGCTGCCCTACGCCGCCGTCATCCTCCTGCCTGCCGGGCTGGCGCGCTGGTCTCCCGAGTCCGGGAGCGCGCGGCTGCGACCGCTGCTCCAGACCTCGGTGGTGACGGGTGCGATCGGGCTCGCGCTGCTGGCCTCGCAGGTGACGACGCCCGCGCTGAACGACCCCTGGCCGGCTGCGCAGGGGGCGACGGTCGCACGCGCCGCGGCGGCCGACCCGTCGCTGCGGATCGTCAGCGACGAGGCCTATTCGGACTGGCTCGTCTGGCGCTACCCCGCGCTGCGCGGCCGCGTCGCCTTCGACGTCCGGTTCGAGCTGCTCGGCTCGAAGGGGATCACGAGCGTGGCGCGCTTCAAGGAAGTCGCCGGGCTGAACTGGAACCGGCCGTTCGCCGGCTACCGGCTGGCGCTCGTCGACCGCGCCGGCAGCCCGCGGCTCGTCTACGCGCTGCTCGCCGAGCGGGGCAGGCGCGTGCTCTCGAGGCACGAGGACGTCTACGCGATCCTCCGGCCACCCGCCCCCCGTTAGCGGCCGCTCTCAGGCGGCGTCGTGCCAGGCCTCGACCTCGACGTCCTTGGCCTTGGCGTCGGACAGCACGTGGAGGGGGAGGGAGCGCAGGTGGTGGTTGTCGACCAGCAGCTCGAACGAGTAGTGCCCGGGGGTGTCGAAGCGCACGCCGTGCATCTGCAGGATCAACGGCGCGGTGCGGATGGGCACGCCGGGGAACGGCGGATCGCCGGTCGCGAAGGCGCCCTGCAGGGGCGGCACGCAGTCGCCGCCGTCCTCGTCCACGAGGTGCAGCTTGAGCGAATGCTCTCCGGCCTCGGTCGGATGCGCCTCGAGGCGCACGACGAGCACCATCGTCGGGTAGACGAGGGGGAACGTGGCGACGTGGATCGAGTCGAACTCGCCCAGGATGTTGAGCTTGCCCTCACGCGAGACGTTGGCCGCATCACAGAGCACGGCGAGGTTGACGTTCATGCGAGCACCACGTCCCTCACCGTAGTCGCCGCATTGCGGACCTGCGTACCACTCGCGCGCCCCGAACGGGGGTTCTGCAATCCACCCGGAAGGGGCATTGAGAAATCGGCGTCCTCAGCCGTTTATGTGAGTGATCGGGGTCCACCACAGAGACAGGGAGAAGAGGAATGCTCGATCTGTACACGAAGCTGCAGGCGCGGCTTGCCAAGGAAGACGGTCAGACGATGGCCGAGTATGCAGTCGTTCTGGCGGTCATCGCCATCGGCATCTTCGTTGCCCTCGGCGTCCTCAGCGGTGCCATCAGCGGCGCCCTCAGCTCGGTTGCTTCGAAGATCTAAGTAGTTGCACTTCCGGTCTCTCGGGACCATCGACCGAACTGGCCGCGGAGCTCACAAGCTCTGCGGCCAGTCTCGTTTTCGGGACGCGTGAGCGCCGCGGCCGCATCAGCCCTGCCGCGCGAGCCTCGCCGGCGGTGAGAGCCGCGTGGCGGCGCGCAGCAGCGGCCACGCCGTGAGCTTGATCGAGCGAGCTGCGAGCGGCAGGATGAGCGTGTTGCGCCTGCTCTGCGAGAGGCCGTACTCGTCGCGGAGGCGGGCCGGCAGGTGCGCGCCCGTCGCCATGCGGTGCGCGGGCGTGATGAAGCGCATCAGCGCGGGGAGGGGCGCGTCGAGGATCACCGCTGCGATCTCCCTGGCGGGCGGCGTGACTTCGATGACAGGCCCCGCGATCTGGGCATCGAAGTACTCCCTGAACTCGCGGAGCGTGCGCGGAATGACGGCTGCGGGCGTGCCGAAGACCTGGGCGACGACAGCCATCTCCTGGTAGTAGGACTCCTGCTCTGCGAGCGAGAGCGCGCGCTCGTAGCGCTGATAGGCCGAGAGCGAGACGTCGACCAGCGTCGCGTGGACCCACAGCATCAGCTCGGGATCGGCGGCCGAATAGGGGACACCCGCGGGGAAGGACCCGAGCGGCGTCGCCGTTCGCCCGTGCACTCGCATATGCGCTGCGCGGACGGCCGCTCCGATCGCGTCGGCCTCGGCCTTGCTCCCGTAGGTGATCAGATAGAGCGCCCTGAGCGTCCGCATCAGCCGGCTCCAGAGATCTCGGCGATAGTCGGAGTGCGCAGCGACACCCGCGGCAACGAGCGGATGCGCGACCTGGAGCAGCACGGCCGCGCCCCCGCCGAGAAACGGCGTCACCGGTGAATTGCCCAGCTGCCGGATCACGCTCTCCGGGGCGAAGTAGCCATCCCGGCTCGCCATGCGCTCCGCGTGGCTGGGCGGGCGCGGACTTCGGTTCGAGTGCATCCGGGTCATCGAGGTGAGGAACGCTAGCAGTGCGAAGTCCCCCTTTCGTGCTCGCCCGCCGGGCGCCGCGTGTCGATGGATCGACGAGCGGCCCAGCGGCGA